>JAPOZD010000083.1 GCA_026706245.1 Alphaproteobacteria bacterium | reverse complement strand
GTGCGCCAGGGATAGAGCCCCGCCGCCTGGAACACATAGCCATAGGCCCGGTTCAGCCGCGCCTCCCTCGGCGTCATCCCGTTGACGGCGATGGTGCCGCCCGTCGGCTGCTCAAGGTCGGCGATCACGCGCAGCAATGTCGTCTTCCCGCAGCCCGATGGGCCGATAAAGCTGACGAACTCGCCGGGCGCCACCTCCAGATCGACGTCGGACAGCGCGTGGACGGGCCCGTCATTGGTCTGGAAGACCAGGTCGAGCGAAGACGCGGCTATCGCTGCTCCCGCGCGATTCATTGCAGAGCGCCGCCCCGGCTCAGGCGAAGCGCCGGGACGCGCGGCCTCGCGCCCGGCGGGCTCAAACCCCGCTCGGGATGTTCAGCGGGTCGCGCTGCACCTTGCGCGGCGCGGTTAGCTCCTTCCAGCGGGCGAGCGCCTCATGCACGGCGGGGAACGCCCGGCGCCGCACGAACCGCCCGCGGCCGGGGCGCGGCTGCGAGTTCTTGCCGTATTCCCAGACCACCTCGCCGCGGCTCAGCGTGTAGCGCGCCTGCGCCGAGACCTCGATGCCCTCGAACACGTTGTAGTCGATGATCGACTTCTGTGTGGTGGCGGAGATCGTCTTTTTGATCTTCGGGTCCCAGACGACGACATCGGCGTCCGCCCCTTCCACCAGCGCGCCCTTCTTCGGATAGACGTTGAGGATCTTGGCGATATTGGTGGAGGTCACCGCCACGAACTCGTTGGGCGTGAGGCGCCCCGTGTCGACGCCCTTGGTCCAGAGCACCGGCATCCGGTCCTCGAGCCCCCCGGTTCCGTTGGGGATCATCGGGAAGCCGGCCAGCCCCATGCGCTTCTGGCCCGTGGTGAAGGCGGCGTGGTCGGTCGCCACCACCTGCAGCGACCCCGCCGCCAGCCCGTTCCAGAGCCCGTCCTGGTGGTCCTTGCCGCGGAAGGGCGGCGACATGACCCGCTGCGCGGCATAGTCCCAGTCCTGGTCGAAATACTCCGACTCGTCGAGCGTCAGATGCTGGATCAGCGGCTCGCCATAGACCCGCATGCCCTTCTGGCGCGCGCGCCGGATCGCCTCATGCGCCTGCTCGCAGGACACATGCACGATATAAAGCGGCACGCCCGCCGCATCGGCGATCATGATGGCGCGGTTCGCGGCCTCGCCCTCCACCTCCGGCGGGCGCGAATGGGCGTGCCCCTCGGGCCCGGTCATGCCCTGCTCCATGTATTTTTCCTGGAGCGCCGCCACGATGTCACCGTTCTCGGCGTGGACGAGCGGCATGGCGCCGAGCGCGGCACAGCGCCGGAACGAGGCGAACATCTCGTCGTCCTCGATCATCAGCGCGCCCTTGTAGGCCATGAAGTGCTTGAAGGTGTTGATGCCCCGCCTGACGACCTCGGCCATCTCGTCGTGGATCTGCTCGTTCCAGTCCACGATCGCGCAGTGATAGCCGATATCGACGCAGATCTGGTCCTTCGACTTCGCATCCCAGGAATCGACGGCGCTCAACAGCGAGCCGTCCTCGCCGGGCAGCACGAAATCGACCAGCATGGTGGTCCCGCCGGTCGCCGCCGCCCAGGTGCCGGACTCGAAGGTCTCGGCGGCGGTCGTGCCCATGAAGGGCATTTCCAGATGCGTGTGCGGGTCGATCCCGCCCGGGATGACATAGGCCTCCGAGGCATCGACAACCTCGTCGCCGCTCAGGTTCTCGCCGATGGCGGCGATCTTCTCGCCTTCGATCAGGACATCGGCCTTCCAGGTCCGGTCCGCAGTGAGGACCGTGCCACCCTTGATGACTTTGCTCATTCGAGGCCTCCGCTACATCTCTTTGCCTGCGCGGGCCGGTCCGGCCTGCCCGCGGCCGTCCGCCCTACTCCAGGAGCTCCGCGGTCTCCACCACCGCATGGAAAAGCACGTCGCAGCCCCGGGCGGCCCATTCCGGCGAAATCTCCTCGGCTTCGTTGTGGCTCAGCCCGTCCACGCAGGGGCACATCACCATCGCCGCCGGCGCGATCTTGTTAATCCAGCAGGCGTCGTGGCCGGCGCCCGAGACGATGTCCATGTGGGAATAGCCGAGCCGCTCGGCCGCATCGCGCACCGCTGTGACGCAGCCGTGGTGGAACTCCGGCGGGTCGAAGCTGCCGACGATCTCCGTCTCGATTTCGCAGCCCAGCGCCTCGCAGATCGCGGGCGCCGTCTCCATGACCTCGGCCACCATGCCCTCCAGCGTTTCCAGCACATGGCTGCGGAAGTCGATGGTGCACACGACCCGGCCCGGGATGATGTTGCGCGAGTTCGGATAGACATCCACATGCCCGATGGCGCCGACCGCATTGGGCTGGTGCTTCATCGCGACCTCGTGGACCAGCTCGGTGATCTGCGCGAGCCCGCGTCCGGCATTGCGGCGCATGGCCATGGGCGTGGAGCCGGTATGGCTTTCCTTGCCGGTTATCCGGCACTCGATCCAGCGCAGCCCCTGTCCGTGGGTGACGACGCCGATATCGCACTCCTCGGCCTCCAGGATAGGCCCCTGCTCGATATGCAGCTCGAAATAGGCGTGCATCCTGCGCGCGCCGGTCTCCTCCTCGCCGCGCCAGCCGATGCGCTCGAGTTCGTCCCCGAAGCGCTTGCCCTCCGCGTCCGTCAGGCCGTAAGCCCAGTCCTGCGTGTGGACGCCGGCGAAGACACCCGATGCCAGCATGGGCGGCGCGTAGCGCGTCCCTTCCTCATTGGTCCAGTTGATGACCACGATCGGGCGCCTGGTCCTGATTCCCAGGTCGTTGAGGGTCCGCACGATCTCGAGCCCGCCCAGCACGCCCAGCACGCCGTCGTATTTGCCGCCGGTCGGCTGCGTATCGAGATGGCTGCCGACGAAGACCGGCAGCGCATCCGGGTCGGTTCCGGCCCGCGCCGCGAACATGTTGCCCATCTGGTCGAGGCCCATCTCGCAGCCGGCCGCCTCGCACCATTGCTGGAACAGCGCGCGGCCCACGCCGTCCTCGTCGGTCAGCGTCTGGCGGTTGTTGCCGCCGGCCACGCCGGGGCCGATCTTCGCCATCTCCATCAGGCTGTCCCAGAGCCGCTCGCCGTTGATTTTCAGGTTCTCGCCGGGGGCGGGCATGGGCACCTCACTCTGTGGATCGCCGGGCGAACGCGACGCTATCAAGCTCCTTGGGCCGGTCAAGCGGAAAGTCCGGCCGCCAGCCGAAACGCCGGAATGATCGACCGGCCGTATTCGGCGATGATTTCCTCTTCGTCGCCGTTGTCGAGATAGATGTAGAACTGGGTGACGCCGGCGGCCTGCAGCTCTTCGAGCTTGGCGACATGCTCCTCCGGCGTGCCGAGCACGCTGAACCCGTCGATGACGTCGTCGGTGATGAAGTCGAGAAACGGGTTGTCGCTCTGCCCGTGCCGTGAATAGTCGTAGCCCCTGCGGCCCTCGATATAGGCGGTCAGCGAGGGGGGAATGTCCTCGCGGCCCGTGCCGTATCTCTCGACGATGTCCGCCACATGGTTGCCGACCATGGCCGGGAACCAGCGGGTGGCTTCCCGGCATGTCTGCCTGTCGCCGAAAAAGGCGGGCGCGGCGGACATGACGCGGTAGTTC
>JAPOZD010000018.1 GCA_026706245.1 Alphaproteobacteria bacterium | reverse complement strand
GGGCCTCGGCCTTGCGGTGCACCGCTCCTTCGTCACCTATGTGGCGGCCTGCGCCCGCGTGAAGATCGTGGACGGGAAGATCACCGTTCCGGAGATTCACATGGCGCTGGACTGCGGCTTCGCGGCCAATCCGGAGCGGATCCGCAGCCAGATGGAAGGCTCGGCCGTGCAGGGCATGACCATCGCACTCTACAGCGGCGTCACCTTCGAGAACGGCGCGGCCGTGCAGTCGAACTACCACGACTACCAGATGGTGCGTTCGGACAACTTCCCGGAGAAGGTGCACACGCACATCGTGCCGCATCCCTTCTCGGTCCACGCCTCGGGCGTGGGCGAGCCGGGCGTGCCGCCGGTGGCGCCGGCGATCGGCAATGCGGTCTTCCATGCAACGGGCAAGCGCATGCGCGACCTGCCCATGGGCGATACCGTCTGATCCGCCTCCGGGCAATCGGACCATGAAAAGGGCCGGCCTCGCGCCGGCCCTTTTGCCTTGGCGGCTGGCGTCGGGCCTGTGACGGATTGGCGGTCTGGCCTAGACTGTCCGTGCGGCGCATCCGGGAAAGGAACCTCGACCATGACCCTCGATGCAATTCCGGCAATCGACCTCGGCCCCTGGCGGTCCGGCGGCGCGGATGGCCGGCGGGAGGTGGCCGGGCAGGTCGCCCGCGCCTGCGAGACCATCGGCTTCCTGATCGTCACCGGCCACGGCATTCCGCAGGAGGTGATCGACCGCGCCTTTTCGGTCTCGCGGGCCTTCTTCGACCTTCCGCCCGAGGAAAAGGCGCGCTTCATGCCGGAAGACGGCGTGGCGCCGCGCGGCTACCACGCCGTCGCGACGCGGAACCTGGCGCGCACATACGGGCAGGAGACGCCGCCCGACCTGAGGGAGCAGTTCTTCATCGGCCCCCTTGTCCCGCGCGCCGGCCGGTTCGCCCATATTCCGGAGGCTGCGCTCTACTATTCGGAGAATATCTGGCCGGCCCGTCCCGACGCCTACCGGGAAGCCCTGACGGCGTTCTACCGCGCGTTCGAGGACCTCGCGGCGCGGCTGATGGGGATTTTCGCGGTGGCGCTCGGGCTCCCGGAGACCTTCTTCGACGACAAGATCGACGGGCATTTCAGCACCTGCCCGTCGAACCACTATCCCGTCATCGAGGACGACCCGCAGCCGGGCCAATTGCGTTGCGGCGCGCATACCGATTTCGGCAGCCTGACGATCCTCGCCTTCAACGATGCGCCGGGCGGCCTGCAGGCGCTGATGCCGGACGGCTCCTGGCTGGATGTCCGGCCGGGGCCGGGGCAACTGGTCGTCAATCTGGGCGACATGATGGCGCGCTGGACCAACGACCGCTGGAAGTCCACCGTCCACCGCGTCGTCAATCCGCCGGCGGCCCGGCGCGGGGAAAGCCGGCGCCAGACCATCGGCTATTTCCTCCACCCGAACTACGACGCCGAGATCGACTGCCTGGAAAGCTGCTGCGGCCCCGGCAACCCGCCGAAATACCCCCGGATCATGGCCGGCGACCACATGCGCGAGAAGCTGGAAGCCCGGATCGACGGGTAGCCGGAAGCGAGGCGGCCATAACCACCCTCGGATTCATCGGGATCGGCGCCATGGGCGGGCCCATGTGCCGGAACCTTGCCGGGCGCGCCGGCCTGCCCGTTATCGCCCACGATATCGACCCGGAGGCCCGCGCCCGGTGCGCCGGGCGGGAGTGCGCCGCGACCGGCGACCCCGCGCGGGTGGCGCGCGATTGCGCTACCGTCTTCCTGTCGCTGCCGGGGGCGGCGGAGGTTCGCCGCGCCTGCCTGGGCGGAGACGGGCTGCTGGCCCATGCGCGCGCTGGCACTGTCGTCGTCGATTGCAGCACGGTGCCGCTGGCGCTCACCCGTGAGCTTGCCGCCGCCTTTGCCGAAAAGGGCGCGCGCTATGTCGATGCCCCGGTTGCCGGGACCGTGCAAGCGGTGGCCGACCGGAAAATCAGCATCATGGCCGGGACGGACGGGGAGATATTCGCCCGCCTGGCGCCGCTGCTGGACTGCATGGCGGAGACGGTGCTGCATTGCGGCGAAAGCGGGAGCGGCACGGTGACGAAGCTGCTGCTCAACATGGTGCTCGCCCAGTCCGTCGCCGCGCTGGCCGAGGCACTGGTGCTGGGCCACCGGGCGGGCGTGGACGGCGAGCGCCTGTTCGAGGCGTTGCGGAACGGCTGCGACAGCTTCGCGCTGCGCCAGCACGGCATGACGGCCCTGCTGCCCGGCTGCTTTCCCGAAGGCAGGTTCCCGGCGCGCTACATGCTGAAGGACCTCGACTATGTCATGGAGCTGAAGGAGTCGCTGGGGATGACGCTCGCAGGCATGGAGACCGTCCACGGCCTGATGGAGCGCACCGTCGCTGCGGGTCTCGGCGATGCCTACTGGCCTGCGCTCAGCCATGCGGTCGGGGAGGGCGGAGAGCAGCCATGACGGATGCCGTGCCGGTGAACGGCCATTGCGACCCGCGCTTCGCCGCGCTCGCCGATGCGTTCGCGGAGAATTTCCGCTCGCGCGGCGAGGTCGGCGCGGCCGTCGCCGTGACGCTGCAGGGCGAGCCTGTCATCGACCTCTGGGGCGGCTTCGCCGACAGCGCCCGCACGCGCCCCTGGGCAGAGGACACGCTGGTCTGCATGATGTCGGTTGCCAAGGCGGTGACGGCCTTGTGCGCTGCGATGGCGGTGGACCGCGGCCTGATCGGCTGGGACGAGCCGGTGGCGCGCTACTGGCCCGAATTCGCGGCGGCGGGCAAGGGCGGTATCCCGGTCCGGTGGGTCCTCGACCACCGCGCCGGCCTCGCGGCGATCGCGCAGCCCCTGCCGGAGGGCGCGGCCTATGACCGGGAGGCGATGACCGGGGCGCTGGCCGCGCAGGCGCCGCTCTCGCCGCCGGGCAAGGCACGCGCCTACCACTCCGTCACCCTGGGATACCTGGTCGGCGAGCTGATTAGGCGCACCGACGGGCGGAGCCTCGGGCGCTTCCTCGCCGAGGAGGTCTGCGCACCGCACGGCATCGAATACTGGATCGGCCTGCCGCCGGAACTGCATGGGCGGTGCGCGGAATTCTTCGGCGAGACCGGGGGCACGCTGTTCGACCGCTCGGACCCGGACTCCCTGAAGTGCCGGGCAATGGCGCAGGTGCCGGCGGAGGACTTCAACACGGAGCGGTTCCGCAGCGCGGAAATCCCCTCGATCAACGGCATCGGCACGGCGCGCGGCGTCGCCCGGCTGTTCGACGGCCTAGCCGCCGGCGGCGTCCTCGACGACAGGCGCCTGTTGAGTGCGGAGGTGCTGGCGGAGGCCACGGCGGAGCAATGGCACGGCAGGGAGGACTTGCTGGGGCACACGCGGCGCATGGCTCTCGGCTTTGCGCTCGGCCTGCCGGGGCATCTGGCGATGGGGCCGAGCCCGCGCGCCTTCGGCCACACCGGCGCGGGCGGCGCCATCGGCTTCGCCGACCCGGACGCCGGCCTCGGCTTCGCCTACGCGCCCAACCATATGTATTCCGGCCCCGGCATCAGCCCGCGCCTCGCCGCTCTGGTGGACGCCTTGTACGAAGTGCTTGCGTGAATCGTCGGATAAAGGGCGGC
>JAPOZD010000041.1 GCA_026706245.1 Alphaproteobacteria bacterium | reverse complement strand
CCTGCGCGGGCGCGGGCGCGTGTCGGCGCCGGCGCGGTTCGCGCGCCTGATTGCGCGCACGAGGCAGAGGGCGCACTTCTCCCGTCGGCTTCTCACGGGTTTTCAAAAATGGCGCCGCCCGGCCGCGCAACGCCGGAGGAAGCGAGTCCGGATTCCGCTTCCCTGGGGACCATCATACCACAATCCACCAGATGTCAAGACCATACAGGGAACAAAAGTTAAAAATATTGGAAATTGTTCATATTTTGTGCGGGAGACCGGGCTTCGCCCGCCCCAATATCGTCGCCCCGGCCTGCGAGCCGGGGCCCGCGCCGCCGCAGCCATACCGCATGAGGCCCCGGATCGCCCTGCGGGCGTCCGGGGTGACGAAAGGAGGCGCCGCGCGCTGCGCCTCAGACTTCGGCCTGCACCGCCTCGATGATCTGGAGCACGCGGTCCCGGAAGGGGGTGTATTGCAGGCCGAATTCCTCCACCAGGCGGCGGTTCTCGATCAGGAAATTGCCGGAGGCCGCCAGCCCGCCGGTCTCCTGCTCGAAGGAGATGTCGGCGTCCGGCAGGAACTCGCGCACCAGTGCGGCGAGATCGCCCATCGAGATGGCGTGGCCGCCGGTGTTGTAGATGCGGTGCTGCGGCGCCTCCGCGAGCGTGACCCGCGCGAACGCCTCCGCCACGTCGTCCACATGGATCGGCGCGCGCATCGCGTCGGCATGGGGGAAGCTCACGGGTTCGCCGCGGGCCGGGAAGGTGACGCAGCGCACATGGTCGATGGACCCGTAGATCTTGTCGGGCCCGGTCACGTTCGCGGGCCTGATCCCGGTGATCGCCATGCCGTATTTCGTGCTGTAATCCTCGGCCTGCCACTCGTTGAAGATCTTGTGCATGGCGTACTGGTTGTCGCCGTAGCGGTGGTCGTCCTCATGCGCCGCGCGCTCGCCGAAATGGCTTTGCTGGCCGCTGACGGCGAGCGAGCTCGCATAGACGGTGTGCGCGACGCCGCCGAGCCGGGCTGCCTCGAAGCAGTTGCCCATGCCGAGAATGTCGAGCTTGAGCGCGATGCGCGGGGGCAGCTCGCCGATGAAATAGGCGAGATTGACCAGCCGGTCGGGTTTCACCTCCGCCACGAGCGCCATCACCTGGTCGAACTGCGTCACGTCGCCCTTGCGGGTCTCGGCCATGTCGCCGAAATCCGCCGCCTCGGGCGCGATGTCCATCGCGACCACCTCCGCGCCCCGCCCCGCCAGCAGCGGCACCAGCCGCCTCCCGATAAAGCCGGTTCCCCCGACCACCAGAACCTTCATGTCCCGTCCTCTCCCGTTAGAGCCGCCCTTTGAGCGGAATTCACTCTCATAGAAGCACATTTCGATTCGGGCCCGAAATCGCGGCCCTGGCTACCGGATTCACACATCCTGCCGCATCTTTGGTACTAACTATCTGACTTTATTGCAGAATTTTCCCGTTTCCGGTGCTGGCGGACCACTCCGCTTTCCTCCATGACAGCGATTGGCCGGACTTCCGGTCGATGGCGCGGCGGGATAGGCTGGCGGGAGCAGGGAGCGCCGGACATGTCGGAGCGCGACTACGAACTGCTGGTCATAGGTTCCGGACCGGCCGGCCATCGGGCAGCCATTCAAGCGGCGAAGCTCGGCAGGAAAACAGCCGTCGTGGAACGTCAGGCGGTGGTCGGCGGCACCTGCATCAACACCGGCACCATCCCGAGCAAGACGCTCCGGGAGGCGGTGCTGCATCTCTCCGGCTATCGCGAGCGCAACATTTACGGCGCGTCCTACCGCGTGAAGAAGGACATTTCGATGGCGGACCTGCTGGTCCGCACCGACAATGTCGTCGCCCACGAGCTCGACGTGAACCGCCACCAACTGCTGCGCAACCGGGTCGAACTGTTGCAGGCGGAAGCGGCCTTCGTCGATCCGCACAGGCTGCGCCTTGCCGGCCTCGACGGGCGGGGAACCTGGGAAGTCACCGCCGACCGGATCGTCATCGCCGTCGGCACGGTGACGACGCGCGCGAGCGATGTCGATTTCGACGGCCAGCAGATCTTCACCAGCGACGAGATCCTGACCCTGAAGCAGCTTCCGCGTTCTCTCGTTGTCATCGGAGCGGGCGTCATCGGCCTGGAATATGCGACCATCTTCGCGGCGCTCGGCGTCAGGGTCACCGTCGTCGACAGGCGCCCCCGGCTGCTGAACTTCATCGACTTCGAGATCATCGACACCCTGGTTTACCAGATGCGGCAGAACCGCATGACGCTGAGGCTCGGCGAAGAAGTCAGCAGTCTGGAACGGCTGGACGCCGACAGGGGCGGGAAGGTTCGGGTGCATCTCGCCAGCGGCAAGCAGATCCAGGCGGATTCCGCGCTTTACAGCATCGGCCGGACCGGCGCCACGAAGACGCTCGATTTGAGTGCGGCCGGGCTGAAGGCGGCCGACCGCGGCCTGATCGCCGTCAACGGGTCCTTCCAGACCGAGGTTCCGCACATCTACGCGGTCGGCGACGTGATCGGTTTCCCGAGCCTGGCCTCCACATCGATGGAGCAGGGCCGTATCGCCTCCTGCCACGCCTTCGGCGCGCCAGCGGAAAGCACCCCCGACCTGCTGCCCTACGGCATCTACACAATCCCGGAGATCTCCGTCGTCGGGCGCAGCGAGGAGGACCTGACCGACGCAGGCATTCCCTACGAAGTCGGCAGGGCCGCCTATAACGAGATTTCCCGGGGCCAGATCCTCGGCGACTCGGCGGGTATCCTGAAGCTTATCTTCCACCTCGAGAGCCGCGAGCTCCTGGGCGTCGCAATACTTGGCGAGGGCGCCACCGAGCTGATCCATATCGGCCAGGCGGTGCTGACGCATGGCGGCAAGATCGATTATTTCGTCGATACCGTGTTCAACTTTCCGACCTTGGCGGAGTGCTACAAGACCGCCGCCTTCGACGGAATCAACCGTCTCGACTGAAGGACCGTTTGAGAATTGCGTTCATGCGGGTTCCGGGCCGGTTCCGCGATGCCCGAACGCCTCCCCTCGTCTTGCCCGGACTTGTTCCGGGCATCTCTCTCCACCGCCTCCACCGGGCGGCCGCATGGATGGCCGGAACAAGTCCGGCCATGACGGGAAAGGGGCCGAGCCGACGCCTTCGGTCCTGCCTCCAACCCCCCGGACGCTGCCGCGGCGGCTTCAACCGGGGCGGGTCGGGCGCCACCGCTATTCGTTCGGCCGGCGCGTCTTCCGCATCAGCACGATGCGGTTGGTGTTGGTGCCCTTGCGGTTGTTGGCCACGCCCCAGCAATTGGCGGTCTTGGTGAAGCGCTGCTCGTTCACCATCACGCCCTCGACGGCGAGCGGCAGGCCGGCGGCGGCCGCCACGACATGGTCCTCTAGCAGCACCCTGCCGCCGCGCACCTCGCCCACCTCGAAGGCGAGGAAACCGCCGGGGCGGAGCGTGCGGGCGATGTCGCGGAGGCTCGCATGGACGAAGGCCCGCCAGGCGTCCGGCGTCCTGTGGGCGGCGATCGGCACCGCCTCCCGGTCGATGCCGGCGAACCAGCAGCGCAGCCAGTTGTCGGTGCGGTAGTCCACCTGGTCGAGGAAGGGCGGGGAGGTGACGACCAGATCGACC
>JAPOZD010000114.1 GCA_026706245.1 Alphaproteobacteria bacterium | reverse complement strand
GGCCGACCTCTATGCCGGCACGAGAGGCGCCTACATCCTCATGGCGCTGACCCTGGTGCCGGAGGCGAAGCGGGCCTTCTTCGACCTTGTGGAGACTCAATATCTGCCAAGCCGCTGGATGCAGGCGTTCGATGTGGAACACCGCGCCATCTGCCATGCGCAGATCGAATTCCTGGCCGCGAGGATTTCCGCGCTCAACCAGTGCGTTTACTGAACCACCAGCCATGCGCTGCTGCTCCGTGAGAGCGGCCGGACAACAGGTGACAGTTACGATCTGGACGCAATCGTGAGCGGCGGCGGAGGCGGGGTCGCTGCCGGCGAAGAACTGGCGGCCTTCGCCGAGGCGGTCGCCGGGGAAGGCGACATGGCCGCGGCGATTTCGGCGCTGCGCCGCAAGGTCGGCGATGCCGGCTGGGTGGATGCGGCCGGCGTGGCCGCGACCTTCAACGCCATCGACCGCGTGGCGGACGCGACCGGAATACCGCTCGAACCGAAGAAAGCGGCGGTGTCGGCCGATTTTCGCGGCGAACTCGACATAGACGCTTGGGCCGAGACGCGCGGATAAGGAGGAGTCCCATGATCGAACGCAAGCGCGAGGACGAATTCGTCGTCGTCTCCAACGGGATGCTGGGATACGGCTTCCGCGAGGAATCGCTCCGGGATGCGGTGGAGGCCGGCGTGGATTTGATCGCCTGCGATGCGGGCTCCAGCGATCCGGGGCCCTACTATCTCGGCACCGGCAAGCCGTTTGTGGGTGATGCGATGATCCTGCGCGACCTGCGCCTGCTGGTGAAGGCGGGCGCGGATGCGGGCGTGCCGCTCGTGATCGGGTCGGCCGGCGGGGCGGGCGGCGACGGGCAGGTGGACCATCTGCTCATGCTTCTCGGCCGGGTGATGGAGGAACTCGGGCTCGACCGGAAGGTCGCCGTGCTGCGCTCCGAGCTCGACCGGGGGACGGTGCGCGAGGCGGTGGAAGAAGGCCGGGTGCGCCTGTTCGAGACCGGTGCGGCGCTGACCGTCGAAGATGTCGATGCGGCGGCGCATATCGTGGCGCAGATCGGTCCGGAGTCCTACTTCCGCGCGCTCGCCGAGGCGCCTGACATCCTCGTGGTCGGCCGCGCCTGGGACGTGTCCAACATCGCCGCGCTGCCGCTGATGCAGGGCCGGGACCGCGGCCTTGCACTGCATATGGGCAAGATACTCGAATGCGGCAGCCTGGCCTCGCGCCCGACCGGCGGCGGCGATCTCATTCTGGGGCGCCTGCGCGACGACCACTTCATCGTCGAGCCGCCCCATCCGGACCAGGCCTGCACCGAGGCTTCGGTGTCGGCCCACACCTTTTACGAGAAGTCGGACCCGGTGATGCTGGCGGGACCGGGCGGATCGGTCGATCTGCGCCGGACCCTGTTCGAGCAGATCGATCCACGCCGCGTCCGCGTGTCCGGCAGCGCCTTCCGGGAGGCCGAGCGCTATACGGTCAAGCTGGAAGGAGCGCGGCTTGCGGGGCACCGGGCGCTGACCGTCGGCGGCGCGCGCGACCCGGCCTTCATCCGCTCCATCGACGCAATCCAGGAGGCCGTCCGCGAGAAGATCCGCGAGACCCAGGCGGGGTTCATCGACCCCTCGCAATACAGCATCACCTTCCACCGCTACGGCCTCGACGGCGTGATGGGCGCCTGGGAGCCGAACCGGCAGGCCGCGCACGAGGTCGGCATACTGATCGACGTGGTGGCGGAGACGCCGGAGATCGCCGAGGCCGTCTGCGGTCTTGCGCGCTCGACCATCCTGCATGTGCCGTTCGAGGGCAGGCGCGCCACGGCGGGCAATATCGCCTTCCCGTTCTCGCCGGCGGAAATTCCGGCGGGGCCGGTCTATGAGTTCAACATCTACCACCTGATGGAGATCGACGAACCGGAAAGTTTCGGGCGGCTCGAATGGCTGCAGTGAAGACGCTGGGAGAGGTCGCGGAGGTCGTCCGGTCCAAGAATGCCGGACCGTTCATCGTGACCTTCGACATCCTGTTCGAGACGGAGGAGGTCTTCGAGGCCGTGCGCGCCGCCGGGCTGCTGAGCCGGCAGGCCGTCTGCGGGCTCTACGGCGTTTCCGACAACGAGTTGCTGGGCTTCGACTTCTATCCCTTCGCGCGGGCGGTCAAGTTCTCGCTGCGGCGTCCCGTCGGCTCCGGCGGCCCGCGCGATGCGGATGTCTATGGCGCGCAGCAGCACGCCCCCCTGCTCGACCTCGCCGTCCTGCCCTGACTGCTACCTCGCGGCGATGGCCTCGCTGGCGGCCCAGAGGCGTTCCTGGTCCTCGACCGAGAGCGAGGCGGCGGAAGACCTGGCCTCCCTGCCGCCGGAGAAATAACGGCCGCTGACGCCCGCCAGCGCCGGGTCCGAGGCGAGCCGGATGTTGAGTTCCGCGCCCTCTTCGACCCCGATGGCTCCGCTCAGCCGGAAGCCGAGCCTGACCGCATTGCGGAACAGCCAGCCATTGTTGCTGCCGAAACGGCTCGCGACGAGGCCCGGATGCAGCGCGTTGACCGTAACGGGGCTGCCTTCCAGCCGCCGCGCCAGCGCGTAGGCGAACATGATATTGGCGAGCTTGGAGCGGCTGTAGGCGGTCCGCACGCTGTAGCGGCGCTCGCATTGCAGGTCGTCGAAGTCGAGCTCGGCGCGCCGGTGGGCAATAGAGGCGACGACGACGATGCGCCCCGCTTCCGCCGCCCTCAGCCGGTTCAACAGCAGGTTGGTCAGCAGGAAGTAGCTCATATGGTTGAGCGCGAAAGTGGCTTCGAGGCCGTCTGCCGTCACCTGCCGCCGCGAGAAGATGGCGCCGGCATTGTTGACCAGCACATCCAGCCGGTCCGCGGACTCGGCCACAATGCGGGCGATCCGGCGGTTCTCGTCGAGCAGCGAGAGATCGGCGCGCTCGAAGCGGACATCCGCCCTGGGGACCTCCGCCCGGATGGCCCGCGCCGCCTGCTCGCCGCGCTGCGGATTGCGGCCGACAATGGTGACGGCCGCACCCTTCCCGGCAAGCGCGCGGGCGGTGACGAGACCGATGCCCGCGGTGCCGCCGGTGACAAGTACGGTCTTGCCCTGCATGGAGCCGGAGTTTACAGGCTGGAGGCGGGATCGGGAACGAGGAGGCCGTCATGGTTCTGGAGCGTGTCGCGGCAGGCGTGGACGAGGCCGGGCTCTGGAAGATGCATGAGGAGATGGCGCGGTTCGGCGCGACGGCGAAGGGCGGCGTGTGCCGCGAGGCGTTCACGCCGGAGGATTTCGACGCGCGCCGCACCTTCGCGGAATGGGGCCGGGACGCGGGCTTTTCGCTGGCGGTGGACGCCATCGGCAACATGTTTCTGCGTCGCGAGGGCACGAACCCGGACCTGCCGCCCGTGACCACCGGCTCGCATCTGGATTCCCAGCCGACCGGCGGGCGCTTCGACGGCAGCTTCGGCGTGCTCGCCGGGCTGGAGGCGCTGTTCGCGCTGGAGCGCGCCGGCGTGCGGACGCGCGCGCCGGTCGAGGTCGTCAACTGGACCAATGAGGAGGGCGGGCGCTTCGTGCCGGGCGTGATGGGCTCGGGCGTCTATGCCGACCCGCCGACGCTCGCCACCATGCTGGAGGTGCG
>JAPOZD010000095.1 GCA_026706245.1 Alphaproteobacteria bacterium | reverse complement strand
ATGCGCTCGAAGCCATGGACGGTTTCCAGGGCCTGCCGCACCGGATGGAAACCGTCGGCGAGGTTGCCGGCGTCCGCTACGTGAACGACAGCAAAGCGACCAACCCGGAGTCGGCGGCCTTTGCGCTCGCCAGTTTCGAGCGGGTGCGGTGGATCGCGGGCGGACAGGCCAAGACGGACAATCTCGACGCGGTCCGCCCCTGGTTCGGGCGGATCGCAAAGGCCTATCTCATCGGCGCGTCCGAGGCTCCGTTCGCGGAGGCGCTTGCCGGCCATGCCGCATGCGAGTGCCTGGGCGACCTCGATAGCGCGCTGGCGGCTGCCCATCGCGACGCGCGGCCCGGCGAAACCGTGCTGCTGGCGCCCGCCGCCGCATCGTTCGACCAGTGGGACAGTTTCGAGGCGCGCGGCGACGCCTTCCGCAAGGGTGTGCGCGAGCTTGCGGAAGGTGCCGGATGAGCTTCCTGCCCCGCACCGACCGAAGCTGGACCGCCCAATGGGTCTGGACGGTGGACCGGATGACGGTGGGCGCCGTTGCGACTCTGATCGTTTTCGGCATCATCCTGATCGCGACGGCCGGGCCGGCCGTCGCCGAGTTGAATGGCGCCCACCGCTTTCACTTCCTGTTCAAGCACGCCCTGTTCCTGCCGGTCGCCATCTGCATCATGGCCGGCTGCGCGCTGCTGAGCCCGGTCCAGGTGCTCCAGACCGCCTGCCTCGTCGGCGCCGGCGCCCTGCTGCTGACGCTTGTAACCGCTCTTGTCGGGCCGGAGAACAAGGGCGCCCAGCGTTGGCTCTCGCTCGGCGTCATCGGCCTGCAGCCTTCGGAATTCCTGAAACCGGGCATGGCCGTGGTGTCCGCCTGGCTATTCGCTCACTACCGCATCGTCATCGGCTCGCGCGCCCTTGTAATCGCCGCCGGACTGCTGGCCGTCGTCTCCGGCGCCCTGCTGCTGCAACCGGATGTGGGCATGACATTCATGGTCGTCTCGGTGTGGTTCGGGCAATTCGCGCTGGCGGGCATGCCGGCACTGGGACTGGCCGGCCTCTTCCTGGCGGCCGGAATAGGCGGAGTCGTCGCCTATTCCGGCTTCGACCATGTTTCGAACCGCGTCAACGCCTTCTTCGACGGCAGCGGCGGCGACCGCTACCAGATCGGCAGGTCGCTCGAATCCTTCAAGCAGGGCGGCCTCGTCGGCCAGGGACCCGGCGAGGGCGCCGTCAAGGAAACCCTGCCGGACGCCCATGCGGACTTCATCTTCGCCGTGCTGGGCGAAGAGTTCGGCCTTCTGGTCTGCATCGCCGTGGTCGCGCTCTACGGCCTTATCGTCTGCCGGGGCGCGTTCCGGCTGATGGCGGAGGAAAACCTGTTCTCGTTCCTGGCCGTCTCCGGCCTGCTCGCGAGCTTCGGGCTTCAGGCGTTCATCAACATGGCGTCGGCGCTGGAGGTCATCCCGACCAAGGGTACCACCCTGCCCTTCCTCAGCTATGGCGGCTCGTCGCTCTTCGCCGCCTCGATCACGCTCGGCTTCGTCCTCGCGCTCAACCGGCGCCGGGACGGCCAGGCGGAGGTGTTGTGATGGCCGGCCCCATCGCCATTGCCGCCGGCGGCACCGGAGGCCATGTCTTCCCCGCGCGCGCCTTCGCCGCCTGCCTCGCCGCCCGCGGCGAAGCGGCCATTGCCGTCACCGACCGACGGGGCGCCGCCTTCACCGGGGATGCGCCGGTGCATACCATCCGGGCCGGCGCGCCCCGCAGCCTGCGCGGCCTCCTCCAGCTGGGACTCGGCGTGTTCGATGCCCGCAAGGTGCTCGCCGACACCCACACTTCCGCGGTCGTCGGCTTCGGCGGTTATCCTTCCGCGCCGACCGTGCTCGCGGGCCGCTGGCTCGGCCTCACGACCGTGCTGCACGAACAGAACGCGCTCCTCGGCAGGACCAACCGGCTGCTCGCGCGCGGCAGGGTCAAGGTTGCCGCCAGCTATCCCGGCGTCGGAGACCGCCTGGTCGGCAATCCCGTCAGGCCGGAGATCGCAGCGCTTCGCAACCGGCCCTATACGCCCCCCGCAGCCGGCGAGCCCCTGCGGCTCCTGGTCTTTGGCGGCAGCCAGGGCGCGCGCATCTTTTCCGAGGTGCTGCCGGAAGCGCTCGGTCCCCTTGCCGGCCGGGTCGTCGTCCGCCAGCAATGCCGCACGGAAGACCTCGAGGCGGCGCGCAGCGCCTATCGCAGGCAGGGCGTCGAAGCATCCCTGGCGCCCTTCATCGAGAACATGGCGGCCGCGCTCGGCGAAGCGCATCTGGTCATCGCGCGCGCGGGAGCCTCTACCGTCGCGGAACTCGCGGCTGCCGGCCGGCCCGCCATCTTCGCACCCTATCCCCACGCGACCGACGACCACCAGAGCGCCAATGCCCGGGCGGTCATCGAGGCGGGCGGAGGCTGGCTGCTCCCCGACCGCGACTTCACCCCGGACCGGCTGCGCGAACTGGTGGATGCCTGCCTTGCAGAGCCCGACCGGCTTGCGCGCGCCGCGGCCGGAGCACGGCAGTTCGGCAGGCCTGACGCGGCCGACGCCCTCGTGGATTTCGTCCTTTCGGAAGTCCGGGAGGCCGGGTCATGAGGCCGCTCCCCCTTCCCTTCGGGCCGCTCCATTTCATCGGAATCGGCGGCATCGGCATGAGCGGCATCGCCGAGCTGCTGCACCGGCTCGGCTGTTCGGTCAGCGGAAGCGACACCCAGCCAAGCACCAACACGGCCCGGCTGGAGGCGCTCGGCCTGACTGTCCGGATCGGCCATGACGCCGGCAATCTGGGCGAGGCGGCGGCAGTTGTGGTCTCGACGGCAGTTCCCGAGGACAACGCCGAACGGCAGGAGGCGCTCCGGCGGGGCCTTCCGATCCTGCATCGCTCGGAGGCGCTTGCCGCCATCGCCTCGCTCTCATGGCCGATTGCCGTCTCCGGCACGCATGGAAAGACCACGACCACCGCGATGATTGCCGCGGTGCTCGAAGCCGGCGGGCTTGATCCGACCGTCGTCAACGGCGGCATCCTCGAAGGCCTCGGCTCCAATGCAAAGCTGGGCCAGGGCGTCTGGGCGGTCATCGAGGCGGACGAAAGCGACAGGTCGTTCCTCAATCTCCCGGCGACGCTTGCCGTGGTCACCAACATTGAAGCCGAGCATATGGAGCACTACCGCGACCTTGCCGAGATCGAGGCGTGCTTCACAGAGTTCGCGGACTCGGTGCCGCCTTTCGGCAGCGCCATTCTGTCCGCGGACAATGAAGGCTCACGCCGGCTGGCGAAGCGGTGCCGGCGACCGGTGCTTCGCTACGGGTTTGCGCCCGACGCCGATATTCGCGGCAGCGGGCTGGTGCTGGAACCAGCAAGCAGCTGGCTGGATGTGTCGGGCCTCGCGGACCTCGAGGACCTGCGGGTCGGCGTGCCCGGCCGCCACAATGCGGAGAACGCGCTCGCGGCTGTCACGGTCGGCCATCTTCTGGGCATTCCTGAGGACGCCATTCGCCGGGCGCTCGCGGAGTTCCGGGGCGTGCAGCGCCGGTTCACGCTTGCGGGTGAAGTGGATGGCGTGCGCATCATCGACGACTACGCCCATCACCCGACCGAGATCGCGGCGGTGCTGGC
>JAPOZD010000070.1 GCA_026706245.1 Alphaproteobacteria bacterium | reverse complement strand
CTTCATCTATTTCGGCGACCAGTTCATCAACTTCATGACCGGCCGCCGCCAGGGGCCGGACGAGGGCCGCCATTTCGGCATCGCGGTGGACGACAAGCCACTCGCCATCGAGCGCCTGAAGGAGATGGGCGTCGAGCTGCTCGATACCCGCTTCACCGATTTCCTCGACCCCTGGGGCAACCGGGTCGAACTCACGACCTACACCAATATTCAGTACACCAAGGCCGACCATATCCTGAACGGCATGGGCCTCGGCCATCTCGAGAAGACGCCCCAGGCGATCGAGGAACTGGCGAAGAAGGGCATGGCGCCGGAAGGGTAGGATCGCAACTTGTTTTCCGAAGCGTCGGAGACGCGTTGCAAATGCCCGTCGTCTTTCGGCATGGGAACATACGCTTCCATTTCTTTTCGAATGAAGGCAGTCCCCGCGAGCCGATACACATTCACGCCGAAAGCGGTGACGGAGAAGCCAAATTCTGGTTATATCCGTCGGTGACGGTGGCCCGGAGCGCCGGGTTCAGTCGTCGTCGGCTTACTCAGTTGGCCGAACTGATTTCCCGGCGGCGCGACGAGATTGAGAGAGCCTGGAATGAGCATTTCGGTCAGGGCCAAGTCGCTGCGTTTCGACCGGCACACCATGTGGGTGGAGCTGGATGACGGGCGTTCGCTCGGGGTGCCGCTCGCCTGGTTCCCGCGGTTGATGCAGGCGACGCCGGAGCAGCGCGAGAATTACCGCATCGGCTATTCCGGCAACGGCCTGCACTGGGACGAACTCGACGAAGACATCTCGGTCGAAGGCCTGTTGGACGGACGCGGCGACGGCACGCAACCCGGATCCGAGGCAGCCTGACACGGCGCATGCACCGCCGGCCGGCGCTTTGACCCATGCCGCCGCCCCTGCACCTTCCCGATACGGACGTCATCATCGCCGGCGGCGGGCCGGCGGGGCTGATGCTGGCCATTGAGCTCGGCCGGCGCGGCGTGTCCGTGGCGCTGTTCGACGACGACCGGGCGGATTCCTTCAGCCCCCAGGCCAACGCCACCCAGGCGCGGACCATGGAGCATTTCCGGCGGCTCGGCTTCGCAGACGAGATCCGCCGGCTCGGCCTGCCGCCGGACCATCCGACCGACATCGTCTACTACACGACCTATGCCGGCTACGAGCTGTCGCGCTTCCGCCTGCCGACCGCGCGCCAGGCCGCCGAACTGCCGAAACAGCTCTCCGGCTCGTGGAGCGCCGCCGAGCTGCCGCACCGGGTCTCGCAGATGTATGTCGAGCGGGTCCTGCAGCGCCAGGCCGCCGCCCTGCCCTCGGTCGCTTTGCACTACGAGCACGAGGTCGTCGCAGTGCGCGAAGACGGCGCGCGCGCGACGGCAACGGTCGAGCATGACGGGCGGAATTTCGAAGCCTCGGCCCGCTATCTCGTCGGTTGCGACGGCCCCGGCAGCCTGGTGCGCAAGCATCTCGGCGTGCGCTACGAAGGCGAGGCCGGCGTGCAGCGCAACTTCGCCGGCGGCCGCATGCACGCCGTCCATTTGCGCAGCGACGCGGTCAAATCGGCGATGAGCGGCGCGCCCGGCTGGATGCATGTCAACGTCCACCACGCCCGGCGCAGCTTCACGATCGCGCTCGACGGCGTTTCCGAGTTCGTCTTTCACACCCAGCTTCTGGCGGGCGAGGACGAGACCGCGCTGACCGCCGCCGACGTCCGGCGCATGTTCGCGCAATGCATGGGAAGGGAGATTCCGTTCGACATCCTGTTCCGCGCCTCCTGGACCGCCGGCTTCGCCCTGGTCGCCGAACGGTTCCGGGAGGGCCGGCTGTTCCTCGCCGGCGACGCCGCCCACCTGTTCACGCCGATGGGCGGCCTCGGCTACAACACGGCGGTCGAGGACGCAGTCAACTTGGGCTGGAAGCTGGCCGCCGTCATCCACGGCTGGGGCGGCGCCGGCCTGCTCGATTCCTATGAACTGGAGCGCAAACCGGCAGCCGTGCGCAACACCGGCTATGCCCGCGCGTTCGCCGATTCCCTGGGCAACTTCGTGCCCGACCCGCGGCTGGAGGAGGCGTCACCGGAGGGCGCGCGGCTGCGCGCCGAGGCCGGCGCCTATTTCGAAGACCATGGCAGGCGCGAGTTCAACATCCCCGGCATCACCTTCGGCACGCGCATCGACGGTTCGCCGGTTATCGTACCGGACGGCACGAATCCGCCGCCGGACCGGCCGAACGAATACGTCCCGACCGCCTGTCCCGGTGGCCGCCCGCCCCACGCCTGGCTGGCCGATGGCATTTCGCTCTTCGACCGCTTCGGCTTCGACTTCACCCTGCTCGACCTCGCCGGCAATCCGGCCTACGCCGCGCCGTTACTGGAAGCAGCGCGCAGCGCCGGCCTTCCTTTGCGCCTCGTGACGCTGAACGAACCCGGCCTGCGCGGCCTGTACGAAGCGGATTACGCCCTGATCCGTCCCGACCAGACTGTGGCCTGGCGGGGCGACCGCCTCGACGACGCAGCGGCTGTCGTGGATGCCGTCAGGGGCGCGGGCGGGCGATGATGCACACCGGCGGTGCAGGGGACGGCGCGAAAGGGCGGGACCGCGTGCTGCTCGGCGCGACCCTGGTCGCGGCGGCGGGGCTTATGTTCGCGCTCGCCGGCATGGCGATCAAGATGGCCGGGGCACATCTTTCCAGTGTCGAGGTGCTGTTCTGGCGCAACGTGCTGAGCCTGGCGATCCTGGTACCGTGGATCCTCTGGTACTGGCCCCGGTCGCTGCGCCCGGAACATGGCGGGCTGATGGCGCTGCGCGGGGTCGCGGTGGTGGCCTCGCTGCTCTGCTACTACTACGCGGTCAAGGCGCTGCCGCTCGCCGAAGCGGTCCTGTTGAATTTCAGCTCGCCGATCTTCGTCCCGCTGCTCGGCTTCCTGCTGTTCCGCTTCGCCCTCGACCGCAAGGTGCTGCTCGCCGTCGCGGTCGGTTTCGTCGGCGTCGCCCTGATCCTCAAGCCGGGCACGGATTTTTTCCGGCCCGACGCGCTGATCGGCGTCGCCTCCGGCGCGCTCGGCGGGCTGGCGGCGGTCGCCGTCTGGCGCATGCCGGCCGACGAGAGCCCGGTGCGCATCGCCGTCTATTTCGCGCTGATCGGCATCGCGATCACCGTGGGGCCGGCAATCGTCGTCAATCCGGCCCTGCTGCCGCCGGCCGAAGCCTGGCCCGCGCTTATCATGCTCGGCCTGTTCTCGACCGCGGCCCACATCCTGTTCGCCCGGGGCTGCCTGGTCGCCCCGGCCGACCGGGTGAGCCCGCTCGACTACACCTCCGTCTTCTTCGCCGCTGCCCTCGCCTGGCTGATCTGGGGCGAGGGCGTGGACTGGTTCACGGCGGCCGGCACGGCGCTCGTCGTCGCCGGCGGCGTCATCGCCATCCGCAAGGGGCGGGGTGAAGGCAAGGCGTAGGGTGACATGGCATTCCTGCCCGCTTGCACGGCACCCGGCGTCGGGTAATATCCGGCCCGGCTTCCGCTGCCGCCGCATTCCGCCCGGCGGCACGCCTCCGTTTCCCGCAACCCGACAGGCCCGATCCCGATGGCAGACATCGACGCCCCCGAGATTATCGAGGTGAGCGAGCGCAGCGTGTCCTGCGACGGCGG
>JAPOZD010000338.1:186-3652 GCA_026706245.1 Alphaproteobacteria bacterium | reverse complement strand
CGGCTTCCGCAACGGCGATAAGGAGTCTCCGTTCGTCGATGCAGACATTCATGGCGACCGCGCCCGCATCGCCCGGCAATCCCGACCTCATGGCGGCCGTGCGCGCGGTGCTGGACGAAATGAAGGCGCTCGACGTGGTGGAAATCGACATGCGCGGCAAGACGGCCGTCTGCGATGACATGGTCGTGGCCTCCGGCGGCTCGCAGCGCCATGTCCAGGCGATCGCCGACAAGCTGGTCGAGGCGCTGAAGCCGATATTGCCGGCGGTTCCGCCGGTCGAAGGCGCGGCCCAGGGGGACTGGGTGCTCATCGACGGCGGCGACGTCATCGTCCACCTGTTCCGCCCGGAGGTCCGCGACTTCTACCGTCTGGAGAAGATGTGGGGATCGCTGCCGCAGGAGCGCCCCTAGATGCGCTTCGCCGTGGTCGCGGTCGGCCGGATGCGCGGCGATCCGGCGGCGGCGCTGTTCGAGCGCTACCGCAAGCGGTTGCGGGCGCCGCTGTCGCTCGCGGAAATCGAGGTTCCGGCCGGGCCGGCGCGCGCGCGCCGCGAGGGCGAACGCCTGCTCGCCGCGGTGCCGGCAGGCGCCGCGCTCGCAGTGCTGGACGAGGGCGGCGAGATGCTCTCCAGCGAGGGTCTCGCCCGGCGCCTGGCAAGCTGGCGCGACGGCGGGCGGCGGGATTGCGCGTTCCTGATCGGCGGCGCCGACGGGCATGGCGCCAGGGTGCTGGAGAAGGCGGATTTCCGCCTCTCGCTCGGGCGCATGACATGGCCCCATCTCCTCGTCCGCGCTATGTTGGCGGAGCAGCTCTACCGGGCGGAGACGATCCTCGCCGACCATCCCTACCACCGAAGCAGGCGGAAGCCGGCCTTTCGCGCCGGCGCCAATTGAATAAGCTGGGTGGGTATCGCCCGCGCGCTTCGGGCCCGCCGGAAGCCCCTTCCGGCGGGCCGGGAAAGGACAGGTAACCGTTATGGTCATTCGCTTTCTGGCCATCCTTGCCCTGGCGGCCTTCGCCGGTTCGGCTGCGGCTGAGGACGACGACAATTACGACCAGATCTCGCTGTTCGGGACCGTGCTGGAGCGCATCCGGGCGGACCATGTGGCGGAGCCCGAGGTCGAGGCACTGATCGAGGCGGCAATAAACGGCATGCTCTCCTCGCTGGACCCGCACTCCGCCTATCTGTCGCCGCGCAGCTTCAAGGAAATGCAAGTCCAGTCGAAAGGCGAATTCGGCGGGCTCGGAATCGAGGTCACGATGGAGAACGGCCTGATCAAGGTGGTCTCTCCCATCGACGACACGCCGGCCTTTCGCGCCGGCCTCAAGCCGGGAGACCTGATTACCCATATCGACGACGAGGTGGTGCTGGGCCTCACGCTCGGGCAGGCGGTGGACAGGATGCGCGGGCCGGTCGATTCGCCGATTACCGTCACCGTCCGGCGCGCAGGCGAAGCGCCCTTCGACGTCACCATCGTGCGGGCCGTCATCCGCATCCAGTCGGTCCGCCGCCGGGCCGAGGGCGATGTCGGCTATATCCGCGTCACCTCCTTCAACGGCAATACGCTGAACGGCCTGGAAAACGCCGTTTCGCGCCTGAAGGACGAGATCGGCGACGGGATAAAGGGCTATGTGCTCGACCTGCGCAACAATCCGGGCGGGTTGCTGGAGCAGGCGATTTCGGTGTCCGACGCGTGTCTCGAGCGGGGCGAGATCGTTTCCACGCGGGGCCGGGACGAGGATTCCGCCCAGCGCTTCAATGCCAAGCCCGGCGACATTACCGGCGGCCTGCCGCTGGTCGTGCTCATCTATGAGGGGTCGGCCTCGGCATCCGAGATCGTGGCCGGCGCGCTCCGGGACCACCGCCGCGCGATCGTCATGGGCACGGGCTCGTTCGGCAAGGGCTCGGTGCAGTCCATGATCCCGATAACGGGCCACGGCGCGCTGAAGCTGACGACGGCGCGCTACTACACGCCGTCCGGGGCATCGATACAGGGCAAGGGCATCGAGCCCGACATCGAGGTCGAGCAGGCGGTGCTGTCGCCGGTCGAGGGCAGGCGCCGGGTTCGCGAGGCGGATCTGCGCGGCGCCCTCGACAAGGTCGAGACGCCCGAGTCCGGGGACGAAAAAGAGCCGGCGGAGCGTTCCGACTACCAGTTGACGCGCGCGCTCGACCTTCTGCGGGCGCTGTCCTTCTACAGCAGCGCCGCCTCCCACTAGGGCGGCAGGCGCGAAAGCGGTGGGCGTTCGTCCGCCTGCGGGCCACCGGGCCAATGTCGGGATCGTGCTGGTGAACCCCGCCGGCGAGGTATTTGTCGGCCGGCGCCGCGACACGCCGGACGCCTGGCAGATGCCCCAGGGGGGGATCGACCGGGGCGAGACGGTCCGCGCCGCAGCCGCGCGCGAACTCGCCGAGGAGGCCGGAACCGACAGGGCCGAGGCAATTGCGGAAACGCCGGACTGGCTCACCTACGAACTGCCGGGAAACCTCGCCCGGCGCCTCTGGGGCGGCCGCTACCGGGGGCAGGCCCAGAAATGGGTGCTGATGCGCTTTACCGGAACCGACGCCGATATCGACCTCTTCCGGCACAAACCGCCGGAATTCGACGCCTGGCGGTGGGTCTCGACCTCGGAGTTGCTGGCAAGCATCGTCGCCTTCAAACGCCCCGTCTATGAGCAGGTGCTCGCCGCCTTTGCCGAAGACCTCGAACGCCTGCGAAGGCACGGCTGACGGCATACCGCGCCAATGCCGCGGCCTGCATCGCGTCCAGGCGTGCGGCCCGCGGAGAGAAAGCCCGAATTGCGCGGCGGCGCTTGCGCGCCTCCGCCAATACCGGAGGCGTCGGATTGCCACTCATGGAGAATGCCGCCGGCTTCCCTTCTGCGTCGCCCCGGCCCCCCGAGCCTACCGGATTCACACACCTCTGCCCGGCGGCGCGGCGTTGCATTACCCCAACCGCCTGCCCTCGCGAAAGCGGGGGTCGCCCCGGCCCCCGAGCCGGGGTCCAGCCTCGGTTCTCGCGGCAGCCTCGGCGGTCCGGCCTCCTCTTCACCGGCTGCGGCGGCATCCCGGGTCAGGGATGGGTCCCCGCCTTCGCGGGGACGACGAAAAGGGGGCGAAAGCCCGCGCAGCAAGGACAGCAGGCGCGCCGCAGACAAGCCGGAATGAGATGTGTGCATGCGGTAGGCCCCCGAGCCGGGGCCTCCCTGCGGCGTCGCCCCTGCTGCAGGAGGTCCCGGATCGGCGTTGACGCGCCGTCCGGGACGACGGCAAAGGCTCAAATGTTCTTGCTTTCAGCCAATGAAATTAGGTATATTTATCTACA
Source organism: Alphaproteobacteria bacterium (assembly GCA_026706245.1). GTDB lineage: Bacteria > Pseudomonadota > Alphaproteobacteria > Bin95 > Bin95 > Bin95. Next base: position 326 of record JAPOZD010000338.1, on the reverse strand, counting down.
TGGATTGCATTTTCAGAAAATGTGCTATGATGGGTCCGAGGGAAGCGGCATCCATGGGCCGCGTCCCGCCCGCGCCGGCCCGGCGCGGACCGACCCCGATTCAGCCGACAGGCGAGGTGTGTCCTGCGCTTGCCTCGTGC
>JAPOZD010000338.1:0-176 GCA_026706245.1 Alphaproteobacteria bacterium | reverse complement strand
ACCGCGTCCCGCCCGCGCCGGCCCGGTGCGGAACGACCCCGATTCAGCCGACAGGCAAGGTGCGTCCTGTGCCTGCCTCGCGCGCGCAATCAGGCGCGCGAACCGCGCCGGCGCCGACACGCGCCCGCGCCCGCACGCAAATGCGCGCGATAAAGGGTCGCTCCGATGCCGGGCCT
>JAPOZD010000175.1 GCA_026706245.1 Alphaproteobacteria bacterium | reverse complement strand
CGTCCCGCTTGACATAGAGGGCGCGCACGCCAAGCGCTTCGGCAAGCCGGGGGCAGGGGTCGAGCGGCGTCGGCAGGTGCCCGAGCCGGACGCGCGGCAGCGCCGCGATACGGGCGGCAAGGTCGTCCCTCGTCGTCGCTGCCCCGGCATCCGCCGCCACCATCGCCATGTCACCCTCCCCGCCGATCTCGCATGCCATCCTATCGCCGGCCAGAAGCGGCGGGCAACCGCGCGGCCGGCAGGGGCGGCATTCAGGCGTTTGAAAAGATTGGTCGGAGTGGCAAGATTCGAACTTGCGGCCCCTGCCTCCCGAAGACAGTGCTCTACCAGGCTGAGCTACACTCCGGCCGTCCGGCGGAGTGTATAGCGGCGGCGGGGGGCGAGTTCAACGGGGTGCGGCGGCACGAAACGCCGAACAGGCGGCAGAGGGGGACGGCATGAGCACAGGCTGGCAGTTCTGGATCGACCGGGGCGGAACCTTCACCGACATCGTGGCCCGGGGGCCGGACGGCGGCTATGTCACCCGCAAGCTGCTCTCCGAAGCGCCGGAGCATTACGACGATGCCGCGCTGCAGGGAATTCGCGACATACTGGGCGCGGAAGGCGGTGCGCCGGTCCCGCCCGACCGCGTCGAGGCGGTGCGGATGGGCACCACCGTCGCGACCAACGCGCTGCTGGAGCGCAAGGGCGAGCGCACCCTGCTGGTGGTGACAAGGGGCTTCGCCGACCAGCTCCGGATCGGCTACCAGAACCGCCCGCGCATTTTCGACCTGCATATCCGGCTGCCGGAAATCCTCTATGCCGATGTCGTGGAGGCGGACGAGCGCCTGGGTCCGCATGGCGAGGTCGTGCAGCCGCTCGACGAGGCGAAGCTGGAGGCGGACCTCGCGCGGGCCTATGGCGAGGGCTTCCGTGCGGTCGCGATCTGCCTGATGCACGGCTACCGCCACACCGCCCACGAAGCGGCGGCAGAGGAAATCGCGCGGCGCGCGGGCTTCGAGCAGGTGTCGGTGAGCCACAAGGTCTCGCCGTTGATGAAGTTCGTTTCGCGCGGCGACACCACGGTGGTTGACGCCTATCTCTCGCCGATCCTGCGCCGCCATGTGGAGCGCATGGCATCGGCGCTCGGCGGGGCCCGGCTGCTCTTCATGCAGTCCAATGGCGGGCTGGTCGATGCGCGGCGCTTCCAGGGCAAGGACGCCATCCTGTCGGGGCCGGCGGGCGGCATTGTCGGCGCGGTCGAGACCGCGCGGGCGGCGGGCTTCGAGCGCATTATCGGCTTCGACATGGGCGGCACCTCCACCGACGTCTCCCACTATGCCGGCAGTTATGAGCGCGCGTTCGAGACGGAGGTCGCCGGCGTGCGGATGCGCGCGCCCATGCTCGACATCCACACGGTCGCCGCCGGCGGCGGCTCCATCCTGCATTTCGACGGGCGGCGCTTCCAGGTGGGACCCGACAGCGCCGGCGCGGACCCCGGCCCCGCCTGCTACCGGCGCGGCGGCCCGCTGACGGTCACCGACTGCAACCTCATGCTCGGCCGGCTGCTGCCGGAGTTCTTCCCGCGCATTTTCGGCCCTGGCCGCGACGAGGCGCTCGATGTCGGAACCGTGCGCCGCGAGTTCGCCGCTCTGGCGGAACGGATCGGCGACGGGCGCACGCCGGAGGCGGTGGCGGAAGGCTTCCTGCGCATCGCGGTCGAGAACATGGCCAACGCCATCAAGCGCATTTCCATCGAGCGCGGCCACGATGTTACCGACTACGCGCTCAACTGTTTCGGCGGGGCCGGGGGACAGCATGCCTGCGCGGTCGCGGACGCGCTCGGCATCGAGACGGTGCTGATCCACCCCTTTGCGGGCGTGCTGTCCGCCTACGGCATGGGCCTCGCCGATATCCGCGTGCTGCGCGAGACGGCGGTTGAGGCGCCGCTTGCCGAGATCGACCGCGCCGAAGCGGCGTTCCGGCGGCTGGAGGCGCTCGCCCGGGAGGAGATGGCCGCCCAGGGCGTGCCGTCCGAGCGGGTCGAGGCGTTCCGGCGCCTGCATGTGCGCTATGACGGCACGGACTCCCCGCTGACCGTGCCCTTCGGCCCGGAAGCAGCCGTGCGCGCGAGCTTCGAGGACCAGCACCACAGGCGGTTCGGCTTCGTCTCCGAGACCAAGGGGCTCGTCATCGAGGCCGCGGCGCTGGAACTGGTGGGGCAGACCGACAGGGCTGGCGAACCCGCGATTGCCGGTGAGGGCGGCGACCCCGTTGCGGAGGCGGAAACCCGGCTGTTCGCCGAAGGCCGGATGCAGGACGCCGCCGTCCATATCCGCGCGAAGCTGGGCGCCGGGGACCGGGCGGCGGGGCCGGCGGTCATCGTCGAGGACACCGCGACCACGGTGGTCGAGCCCGGATGGGAGGCGCGGCTTGCGGAGAGCGGCAACCTGCTGCTGCGGCGCATCCGGCCGGCGGCGCGCAAGGCGCCCTCCGGCACCGAGGCCGACCCCGTGCTGCTGGAGGTCTTCAACAACCTGTTCATGTCGGCGGCGGAGCAGATGGGCGCGACCCTGGCGGCGACGGCGTCCTCGGTGAACATCAAGGAGCGGCTCGATTTCTCCTGCGCCGTGTTCGACACCGGGGGCGAACTGGTGGCGAACGCGCCGCATATTCCGGTGCATCTCGGCTCCATGTCGGAATCGGTGCAGTCGATCATCCGCTCCCGCGCCGGGACGATGGAACCGGGCGACGTGTTCATGCTGAACGCGCCCTATAACGGCGGCACGCACCTGCCGGACGTGACGCTCATCACGCCGGTCTTCGCGCCCGACGGCGGGGCGATCTGGTTCTATGTCGCGAGCCGCGGCCACCACGCCGATATCGGCGGCATCACGCCGGGCTCCATGCCGCCCGACAGCCGCCATATCGAGCAGGAGGGCGTGCTGTTCGACGATGTGCGCGCCGTGCGCGGCGGGCGCTTCCTGGAGGAGGAGGTGCTGGCGATGCTGGAGGGCGCGCGCTACCCGGCGCGCAACCCGGCGGAGAACCTCGCCGACTTCCGCGCCCAGATCGCCGCCAACCAGAAAGGCGTGGAGGAACTGCACAAGATGGTGGCGCATTTCGGGCTGGATACCGTCCAGGCCTATATGCGCCATGTGCGCGACAACGCCGAGGAAAGCGTGCGCCGGGTGCTGGACGCGCTCCGGCCCGGCAGCTTCGGGATCGAGACCGACCAGGGCTGGCGGATCGCCGTCGATGTCTCCATCGACAAGGCGGCGCGCCGGGCAGTGCTGGACTTCTCGCGCTCCTCGGAGCAGGTGGACGGCAATTTCAACGCGCCGACGGCCGTGTGCATGGCGGCGGTGCTCTATGTCTTCCGCTGCCTCTGCGGTGTGGACATCCCGCTCAATGCCGGCTGCCTGAAGCCGCTGGACATCCGCGTGAAGGAGCCATCGATCCTGAGGCCGCACTATCCCGCGGCCGTGGTGGCGGGCAATGTCGAGACCTCGCAATACATCACCGACACGCTGTTCGGCGCGCTGAACGCCGTGGCCGAGTCCCAGGGGACGGTCAACAATTTCACCTTCGGCAATGCCCGCTACCAGTATTACGAGACCATCTGCGGCGGCTCCGGCGCGGGCGAGGGCTTCGACGGGGCCGACGCCGTGCATGTCC
>JAPOZD010000333.1 GCA_026706245.1 Alphaproteobacteria bacterium | reverse complement strand
TCCGGCGCCCGGCGGTTCGTGCATGCGGATCATCTAGAGCAGCGAGCCTTCATCGGTGTGGGACTCGTAGCGCTCCACCAGCCCCGCTCCGCCCATCATCGTGCAGATGTGGTGGTAGAGCTGGAAAGCATAGCTCACCGCGAGAAACGCCATGCCGAGGAGGAAGACGACGAAGAAGTGCCACAGCAGGAACGCCAGGCTCTCCGTCTTGCGTTCCTGCAGGATCATCAGGTCCGCCACTTCGAGGCCCCGCCACACCAGCCATGCGCAGAACGCGAGCCCAACAATTGCGCCGAAGATCTCGAACAGGCCGGCGAGGACGCGGCCCCACCGCCCGGCCTTCTCGCGCAGCAGGATCAGCACGATCGTCACCCTGAGATGGGCCCCGCGGCTCTGCGTAATCGCGAAAAACAGGTACACCCCGGCAAGGATGCCGAAGGTGACAGCGTCCTGCTGCCATTCGAAGGACACGCCGAAGACATAGCGGCGAATGACCTCCAGCCCGGCCAGCAGGGTCAGCCCCAGCAGCAGCGACGCCGCGACATACTGGACGAACCGTTCCTGGAAGGTGCGCCAGATGTAGTAGAGGCGGTTCATGCGGACAGGGCCGGGGAGGCCCGGCGGGCCTCCCCGTTCTCCCGGGCGGTCACGTCCGGATTATCCCTTCTTCTTGAGCACCGGCTCATGCTGGGCGCAATCGACGCTCTCCACCGGGTCGGTGCCCGGGCCGAGACGCGCCGAGGCCTCGCGGCCTTCCTTGAGGAACCTGTCCACCCACTCATGGGCTTCCGCCGGCAGCCGCTCCTTGAGGTAGTCGGCGACATTGTTGCCGATGGCTTCCTGCAGGGGCTTCGCCTCTTCGGGAGTCGCGGAGTAGATGCCGACATCCGAAGGGTTCTCGGCCTTGTACTGGTTTATGGCGAACTCGTCGTTGCACCAGTTGAGCTCGTTCTGGTACTTCACGGCCTGCTCGACCAGATCGCGGATTTTCGCCTGTGTCGCGTCGTTCAGCTTGTTGAACCACGCCTGGCTGGCGCCGACCCAGTAGTTGTCGAAGGTCACCGTCGAGATGCCCGCGATGGTGTAATAGGGCGTCTGCTCGGTGATGGCGCGCCATCCGCCGATGGAGGTGATGACGCCGTCGAGCACGCCGGATTCGAGGGCGCTCGGCACGTCGCCGAAGGACATGACCACCGGGGACGCGCCCCAGGAGGCCACCACCGGGTTCACCGCGGCGGCGAATGTTCGGATCTTCTTGCCCTGGAAGGAGTCCATCGCAAGCAGCCGCTCCTTGCCCGCAATGGCGAGCGCGAAGCTGAGATCGACGAAACCGAACGGCTCGATAAAGTGCTTCTCGCGCAGGCGGTTCAGCAGCATCTTGCCCGTTGCCTGGTTCGGCAGGTCGTGGATGGCCGCGACCGTGGTGAGGACGCCGGGCTGGCCGATGATGCTCATCCAGATGTCCGTTGCGGCCGTCTTGCCGGAGACCAGCCAGCCCATCTCCAGATTGCCCTGGGTCATGGCGGTCATGGCGTCGGGATCCTTGTAGAGGGCGCCGGCATAGAAATTCCGCACCTCGCTGCCCTCGGGGAATTGCGATTCCACCTGTTCCTTGAACCACTCCATGGCGATGGCCGTCGGATGCGGCGGCGGCGGCAGGTCCACCGAAACCCGGATGATGACTTTCTCCAGTTCGGCTTTGGCCGGCGTCGGCGCCGCGGCGAGCATCACCGTCGCGGCGACAAAGGCGACGGCCCCCGCAAACGTGGCGATGCGTGGACGATATGAGCGAAGCATTGCGTTCTCCCTTTTGCCCGGTGTTGCCGGGGCGGCTCGGTTGGCGGCGCCCTCCGCGCGCCCCGGTATCTCGCCTGCATGCGGCCCGCAGGCTGCGCGCAGGACACCCGTCTCCCGGAGGCGCGGCGCAGCCGATCCGGGTACCGATTGCGCCGCTCCGCAGGCCGGCGCCTCCGAATGAGAGGCGTGCATCCGGAAACGGATGCATCGCGGCCGGGGTGCCCATCCACCTTATGCCATGCGCCCCGCGAGTCAAAGACTCGCCGTCGCAGGATTCCGGGGAAGACGCTCAGGCCGCGTATTTCCGGACCAGTTCCCGCGCGCGCGCCGCTGCGTCTTCCGGAATAGTGTGGCGGGGCGGGAAGTCGCCGGCGGGCCTGGTCGCGTCGATCATCATCTTGGCGGTCAGCCCGTCATGGTTGGACGGGTCGAGGATCGCGCCCATGCAGTTCTTCAGGATATCCACGTCCGCGTCCGCCTGCATGCGGGTGCAGACGGCCCACATGACGTCCCGGTCGCTGGCGATATCCACGTCGTCGTCCACCACGATGGCGAGCTTCAGGCTGAGGTCTTCGCCGAGCGCCGTGGCGGCGGCGTTCTTCGCCTGGCCGGGGGCGGGATTCTTCATGGCGATATAGACATGCATGCGGCAGGTGCCGGACTTCGGCATCGCGACGCCGGTTACATTGGGATAGTTCTGGCGCAGCACCTTGAGCAGCCGCGCCTCCATCGGCACCGCCAGAAGGCCGGTATGCTCGTCGGAAATGCCCGGCACGATGTCCTGGTAGATCGCGTCCTCGCGATGCAGGATCGCCGACGCCTCAATGACATGCTGCGTGGAACGGGCCGAGGCATAGCCGGTGAATTCCGCGAACGGCCCCTCGTCAGCCAGTTCGCCGGGGAGGATATGGCCCTCGATGACGAACTCGGCGAAGGCCGGCGCCTCGACCGGCACGGTCACGCCCCGGACCAATTCCAGAGGCCGGCCCATGAAGCCGCCGGCGACGGCGTATTCATCGGCGTCCATGGGTCCCTTCCAGAGGCCGCTGCCGAAGGCGAACAACGGATGGTGCCCGATGACGATGGACACCGGGATCGCCTCGCCTCTTTCGGCGGCGCGCTGTGCATAGTTCCAGAGATGGCGGCGGCTGTGCAGGCTGGTGCCGAAGCGGGTCCGGCCCATGACCTGCAGGCGGTGGTAGCTGGCATTGCGCACCCCGGTGTCCGGGTCCCTGGCGACGACGATGCCGTTGGTGACATAGCGCCCGCCGTCCTCTGCGAAGTGGTTCATGATCGGCAGCGCGCCCAGATCGACGTCGGCGCCCGTTACCACCCTGTCCAGAACGGGTCCCGTTTCCAGGACTACGGGCTCGATGGTCCCGTCGCCGAGTCCGCTCCAGGTCTCGATCAGTTCCGCCTGGTCAACGCCGAGCGCCTGGGCATAGCGCCGGCGGTCGCCGAACAGGTTGGCAACGACCGGAAAAGGTGAGTCCCCGACCTTCTCGAAGCGGACCACGGGCGCGCGGCCCTGCCTCTCCAGCTCCATCGCCACCGCCGTCGCGTCGAAGTCGAGGGCGACCGGTTCCGGAATGCGCAGGATGCTTGCGGGGTCCTCCGCTTCCAGGTCTTCGAGAAAGGATCTGAGGTCGAGCGTTCTTTCGTTCGGTCGCATGGGCTGCCTCCCCTGCTGGCTTCCCGTCCGTCCTTCCGACGGCGAAGGCGGTTGCTATACACTATGCGCGCCCGGCAGGGGCGTTGAACCTTAGCGATCCGGAGACCTCTCATGCCGCTCACCCTTCAGGAAGCCAACCATGTCGCCGCGGCCGCCATCGCGCCTGCGGAGAGTCTCGGCCGTCTCATTGGC
>JAPOZD010000336.1 GCA_026706245.1 Alphaproteobacteria bacterium | reverse complement strand
CGGCGTGGGATATTCATGCATCTCGTGATGCATGAAGGTGAAGACCGGCAGCCGGTAGTCGATCCAGCGGACGATCGGGTTGTCGAACTTGGGCTCAGCCATCGCCAATCAGCCGATCAGGATGCGGGTATCGTCGAGGAACTGGTATGGCGGCACGGGCAGGTTCTCCGGCGCCGGCCCCTTGCGGATGCGCCCCGAGGTGTCGTAGTGCGAGCCGTGGCAGGGGCAGAACCAGCCTCCGTATTCACCCTTCTCATCGGTGTCCTTCTGCCCGAGCGGAATGCAGCCGAGATGGGTGCACACGCCCACCAGGATCAGCCATTCCGCCTTCTGCACCCTGTCAGCATCGGCCATCGGGTCCGGCAGCGCGTCCAGCGGGGTGTCCTCGGCTTCGCGGATTTCGGCTTCGGTGCGCCGGCGCACGAACACCGGCTTCTTCTGCCAGACGACGGTGATCGATTGCCCCGGCTCGATGGGTTCCAGATCGACTTCCGTGGTCGAGAGCGCGAGCACATCGGCTGCGGGGTTCATGTTGTCGATAAACGCCCAGGCGGTTGCGGCTGCGCCAACAGCGCCCATGCCGCCCGCCGCATATTCCAGAAAGTCGCGGCGCGTGACGCCGTCGCCGCCCGCCCCGTCCGCCGTTGCCGCCATGTCCAAAAAACTCCCCGCGCCTAAGGACAGCGGGCGCTTGCCGCATAGCCCATTCGAGTATGTCTTGCGGCCCCCGCGCCGCTATGCGACCCGATGCCGCGTAAATGCCCTCGCAGGCGCACAATCGTTCATTTGCAGGCGGATATGCCCCACATTGCAGGCAGGTTCCGCCGCAGGGAAAGCCGATGGTGACGGACGCATCCGCGACGCGCCGGACAAGGGCGCAGCTCTGGTTCGAGGAGTTGCGCGACGGCTTCTGCGCCGCCTTCGAGGCGCTTGAGCCGGGCGGCGCGCGATTCGAACGCCGAAGCTGGGAGCGGCCGGGCGGCGGCGGCGGCGTCATGTCCGTGATGAAGGGCGAGGTGTTCGAGAAGGTCGGCGTCAATGTCTCGACCGTGCACGGCGCCTTCTCGGAGGAGTTCCGGGCGCAGATACCGGGTGCGGAGGAAGATCCGCGCTTCTGGGCCTCCGGCATCTCTCTGGTCGCGCATATGGCCTCGCCCTTCGTGCCGGCCATGCACATGAACACCCGTTATATCGAAACGACTCGGGCCTGGTTCGGCGGCGGGGCGGACCTCACGCCCATGTTCCCGGAGCGCGCGGCCGAGGAGGGGCGCGCCTTCCACGCCGCGCTCGAAGACGCCTGCAACCGCCACGATGCGGGCTACTATCCGCGCTTCAAGGCCTGGTGCGACGAGTATTTCCACCTGCCGCACCGGGGCGAGCCGCGCGGGCTCGGCGGCATCTTCTTCGACAATCTGGCGAGCGGCGACCGGGAGGCTGATTTTGCCTTCGTGCAGGATGTCGGGCGCGCGGTGCTGGCGGTCTATCCCCGGATCGTGGGCATGCGGATGGACGAGCCCTGGACGGAGGCCGACCGCATGCACCAGCTCCGCCGGCGCGGGCGCTATGTGGAGTTCAACCTGCTCCATGACCGGGGCACCCGCTTCGGCCTGATGACCGGCGGCAATATCGACGCCATCCTGATGTCGCTCCCGCCGCTCGCCGCCTGGGACTGAGCCGGATACAGACCGTGACGTTGGCAGGAAATCCGGGATAAGGTTTCGCCAGTCGAACTCCGCGCGCTCCCGTCCCACGCGCCCGCGGTTGACGAAAAGGGAGACCACCATGCTGAAACGTATCGCGACCTTGCTCACCGCCTGCCTCGCAGGGGCCCTGGCAGCGGCGCCATCGGGGGCCGAGACGGTCCTCAAGATTTCGAGCTGGGCCCCGCCGACCCACCCCATCAACGCCGTCGTATGGCCGACATGGGGGAAATGGGTGAGCGAAGCGACCGAGGGCCGGGTGACAACCAAGATCGAATACAAGCTGGCATCGCCGCTCAACCAGTTCGCCCTGGTGCGCGACGGCATTGCGGATGCCGCCTGGATCTTCCACGGCTACAACACGCGCTACGTGGCCTCGCAGGTGGTCGAGATGCCGAACCTCGGCACCAGCGCCGAGGCCGCCAGCGTCGCCTACTGGAAGGTGCATGAGAAATACCTCCACAAGGCCAACGAACACCGCGGCACCGTGCTGATCGGGCTGATGTCGCACGGTCCGGCGGTCATTCAGACGAAGAAGCCGCTGACGGCGCTTTCGGACCTCGGGGGCATGAAGATCCGGGTCCCGGGCGGCGTCGGCAGCCTGGCCGGCAAGGCGCTTGGCGTCACCGCCGTGAAACTGCCCGCGCCCAAGGTTTACGAAGCTCTGTCATCCGGCGTCGCGGACGGCATCTTCATGCCGATAGAGACCCAGAAATCCTTCCGTCTGAAAGAGGTCGTCCCGCATGTGACCATCATGCCGGGCGGGCTCTACTACGGCAGCTTCGCGCTTATCATGAATCCCGCCGCACTGGACGGGATGTCAGAGGCCGACCGGAAGGCGGTGATGAGCGTCTCGGGCCTCAAGCTGTCCCAGTTCGCCGGCACCCAGTGGGATGCTGCCGACAAGGCCGGCCTGGCGGCGGCGAACGAGGCGGGAACCGCAGTCCAGGAGGCAAGCCCGGCCATGAAGGAGGAATATCTCGCCCTTATGAAGCCGGTGGAAGAAGCCTGGATCGAGCGTGCAAGCAAGGACGGTTACGACGCCCGGGCCGCGCTCGAAGACCTTCGCCGGATCGCCCGCGAATATGACAAGGCCAGGTGAACGAGTCTGATCGACCCGAAGAGACGACCCCTTCCGGACCGCGCCGCGGCAGCTGGCTGATCGCCTTTCCGGAAGGGGCGTCCGCGCTCGTATTGTTCGCGTTGATGGCGATGACCTGCATCGACGTCATCGGACGCGAACTCTTCGGGACCCCTCTGGACGGCGCGACTGAGCTGACGCAGCTCATGCTGGGCGTCATCGTGTTCGCAATCCTTCCCTCCGTCTGCCTTCGCGAGGAACATGTCTCCGTCGATCTCCTCGATCTCTGGTACCCCGAACGGCTGGTCCCGCTGCGCCAGGCGGTTCTGAACGCGGTGATGGCGGTCGCGCTCGGCTTCGTGGCCTGGAGGGTCTGGATCATCGCCGGCCTGACTGCCGACTACGGTGACGCGACCGAGTTCCTCGAAATCAGGCTGGCCCCGATCAACTATTTCATCGCCGCGCTCAGCGCCTGTGGCGCGGCGGCGTTCGTTGCCAATACCGTCCGCCACGCGCGGGCGGCGCTTTCGGCGCCCGCCGCGAAGGATGCGCCGGACGATCGCGGAACCGCCTGACCGGATAGCGGTTCGGAAACCATGGACGTCGTTTTCATCGGCTTTGCCGCGCTTCTCGTCCTGGTATTCCTCAGGATGCCGATCGCATTCGCGATGGGTCTCGTGGGCTTTGCCGGCTTCGGTTATCTGACGGGATGGAAGCCGTCGCTCTCGATGGTCGGCACGCTGGTTTCCGAAACGGCGCTTTCCTACGGCCTGTCGGTGGTGCCGCTGTTCATCCTGATGGGCAATTTCGTCTCCCGGGCCGGGCTGTCCGGCGAACTCTATTCTGCCTCCCACGCCTTTCTCGGCCACAGGCGGGGAGGCC
>JAPOZD010000407.1 GCA_026706245.1 Alphaproteobacteria bacterium | reverse complement strand
CACCTGGCCGCTCGTCCTGACGCGGGGGCCGGGGCGGACGGCCGAGGACGATTTCAACCTCGGCATTTACAGGATGCAGGTCACCGGACGGAACACGACCCTGATGCGCTGGCTGAAGCATCGCGGCGGCGCCGGCCACCATGCGCGCTGGGCGGCGGAGAAGCGCGAACCGCTGCCCGCCGCCGCGGTGATCGGCGCGGACCCCGCGACCATTCTCGCGGCCGTCACGCCGCTGCCCGAAACGCTCTCGGAATACCGCTTCTCCGGCCTTCTGGCGGGCCGGCGCCTCGACCTCGTCGATTGCCGCACCGTGCCGCTCAAGGTGCCGGCCGAGGCCGAGATCGTGCTGGAGGGCCATGTCTCGCTGGACGACTACGGCGACGAAGGCCCCTATGGAGACCACACCGGTTACTACAACGCGGTCGAACGCTTCCCCGTGTTCACGGTCTCGGCGATCACCATGCGCCGCGAGCCGATCTACCTGACCACCTATACCGGGCGGCCGCCGGACGAGCCCTCCGTGCTGGGCGAGGCGCTGAACGAGGTCTTCATCCCGCTGCTGCAGGCCCAGTTCCCGGAAATCCGCGATTTCTGGCTGCCGCCGGAGGGCTGCTCCTACCGCGTCGCCGTGGTCTCGATCCGCAAGGCCTATCCGGGCCACGCCAAGCGGGTCATGTTCGGCGTCTGGTCCTATCTGCGCCAGTTCATGTACACCAAGTGGGTGATCGTCGTGGACGACGACATCGACGCGCGCGACTGGAAGGATGTCATGTGGGCCGTTTCCACCCGCATGGACCCGGCCCGCGACATCACACTCGTCGAGAACACGCCCATCGACTATCTCGACTTCGCCAGCCCCGAGAGCGGCCTCGGCTCCAAGATCGGCCTCGACGCCACCGGCAAGTGGCCGCCCGAGACCCGGCGCGAATGGGGCCGGAAGCTTGACATGAGCGAGGAGGTCCGGGCACGCATCGCCGCGAGGTGGGAGGAGTTCGGGCTGGATTGAGCGGCCCGGCGGCGCTAAATAGCCGTCATCGGGCCCAAGCCCTGTGCCTCTGTGGCGGAATCGGTAGACGCGGCAGACTCAAAATCTGTTGCCCGCAAGGGCGTGGGAGTTCGAGTCTCCCCGGGGGCACCACGGGCCGGGTGCGGCAAGCGATGGAGGACAGTTTTGGGCGCCATCCATGTGACGGTTACCGTCAGCAATCCCGCGGACCGTGAGCGGGCGTGGGACGGATTGTTCCTGGTCGATACCGGCGCGGCCGACTCGCTGGTGCCCAGAGACCGCCTGGAGGCCATCGGGCTGGAGCCCGAGGCGCGCCGCCTCTACGAACTTGCCGACGGCAACACGGTCGCCATGGATATCGCGGTCGGACGGCTGGAGTTCATGGGAGAGATTGTGGGCGGCACGATCATCTTCGGCGACAGGGGGACCGAGCCGATCCTCGGCGTGACGGCGCTGGAATCCGTCGGAATCGACATCGACCCGCGCAATGGAACGCTGAAGCGCCTGCCCGCCGCGCGCCTCAAGAAGTGGCGCGCGGCGGGAGCAAATCGGGCGACCCTGCGGAGCGGCCTTCGATGAAACCCGTTTGCCTCGTCATCGGCGCCGGCGCCGGAATCGGCGGAACCGTCGGAAGCCGCTTCGCGCGAGAGGGTTACCATGCCGTCCTTTGCCGCCGCAGCGACGAGGACGGCCTGAACCGGCTGGTGGAAGGCATCAGGAGCGAGGGCGGCGACGCCACCGGCTATCTGCTCAACGCCGTCCAGCCCGACAGCATCGAGGACCGGATCGCCGCCGTCGAGGCGGATATCGGGCCGATCCGGGTGGTCCTCTACAATCTCGGCTCCCAGGTCGGCGACCGCAGCCTGGAGACGACCAGCTACAAGGTCTTCGAGCTGGGCTGGCGCATGGCGACCTTCGGGCTTTTCCGCACGGCGTCCGCCGTCTGCCCCCGCATGGTCGAGCGCGGCGGCGGCGCCATTCTCGTCACCTCATCGACGGCGGCGGTGCGCGGCAACAAGGGCCAGCATTCGCACGCGGCCTCCATGGCGGGCCGGCGCATGCTGTGCCAGACGCTGAACGCCGAGTTCGGCCCGAGCGGCGTCCACATCGTCCATATCCTGATCGACGGCGCGGTCGATGCGCCGGACACGCTCGGCAAGATGCTCGGGCCGGAGAAATACCGGGCGCTGCGCGAGACCCGCGGCATGGAGCATGACGGCCTCATGCTGCCGGAGAAGATCGCCGACACCTATGTCCACCTCGCGCACCAACATCGCTCCACCTGGTCGAATGAGATCGACCTGCGTTCCTTCAACGACATGCCCTGGTGGAACAGCTAGGCCGGGTTACCCTCCGTCGCGGCAATCCGATCCAACCGCTCCAGATGCGCCTTTTTTGCCGGCTCGTCGAGGAATGAGGCTTCGATCGAATTGCGGGCGAGCGTTGCCAGGTCCGCCGGCCCGAGGTCGAGCGCCTCGGCCACCGCAACGAAATTGTCCACCAGATAGCCGCCGAAATAGGCCGGGTCATCCGAGTTGACCGTGGCCTTGAGGCCCGCCTCGAGCATGCGCTTCAGCGGGTGTTGCCTGAGATCGGCCACCCCGCCGAGCCTGAGGTTGGAGAGCGGGCATACGGTGAGCGGAATGCCCAGCCCGGCGAGGCGCCGCACCAGGGCCGGGTCCTCCATCGCGCGGTTGCCGTGGTCGATCCGGTCCACGCCCAGCCGGTCCACCGCCTCGGCGACATAGGAGGCCGGCCCCTCCTCGCCGGCATGGGCGACAAGCCTGAGGCCTGCTTCCCGCGCCGCGGCAAAGAGGTGTTCGAACTTCGCGGGTGGATTGTCCCTCTCCGTCGAGTCGAGGCCGAGGCCTGCGATCCGCCCGTCGGCGATATAGGGCTCCGCCTCGCGAAAGGCGGCGAACCCCTGCTCCTCGTCCAGATGCCTGAGGACGCACATGATGAGCAGCGAGGTGATGCCGAGCCGTTCGCGCCCATGCGTGAGCGCCGCCAGGATGCCGTCCGCCGCGACCGCGAAGGGAATCCCGCGCCCGGTGTGTCCCTGGGGATCGAAGAACACTTCGACATGCACCGCCCCGTCGGCCGCGGCGCGCTCCAGATAGGCCCGGGTGAGTTCCTGGAAGTCCTCTTCCATGCGCAACACGTCCATGCCCCGGTAGTAGATGTCCAGAAAGTCCTGCAACCGGGTGAAGCGGTAGGCGGCCCGTATCTCCTCGACCGAACGGAACGGAATCTCCACCTCGTTGCGGGCGGCCATCCGCATCATCGGCTCCGGCTCGAGCGTCCCCTCCAGATGCAAATGGAGTTCGGCCTTGGGCAGCGCCCGTATATATGCTTTCAGGTCCATCCCGGTCTCCGTTGCCACCCCTTAGCAGTTTGTGCCGGGACCGCAACCGTCCGATAGTTTCCCGCCTGACCGAACCAGGGGCGAGCGAGGTTGCCATGACCGTGCCGAAAGAAGCCTCCATCGCCGAACTCGCCCGCCTGATGGCCGGAGGCGCGCTCAGTTCCGCCGATCTCGTTGAGACCTTCAGCGAGCGGGTCGGAGCGGAGGACGGCACCTTCCGGTCGGTCGCCTTCCTCAATTCCGACGCGCTCGAAATCGCTGAGGCGCGCGACCGCGAGCGCGCCGGCGGCCGTGTGCGCGGCCCCCTGCACGGCGTGCCGGTGCTGC
>JAPOZD010000061.1 GCA_026706245.1 Alphaproteobacteria bacterium | reverse complement strand
GCCTGCGCGCGAATGGCGGCCCACTCGGCGTCCGTCGCCATGATGCCGCGCTGCCTTCTCTTCTCCCCTGAGGGCCTCACCGCCATGTCTCACTCTCCCGGCCGAGCGTCGAAAGGCATATGTGCTAAAGCAGGATGTCCTCTATTTTTAGAACTTGTCCCCATAGGACCACATATCTCCCACAGGATAGCCAAGCGATATATATCATCATCTATCGAATAGTGTCCAGAAAATCCTATATTGCTGCTATAATGCTGTCATCATGTCTCCAGGTGCCTCAGATATCGCCTGTCTCGTCATCTATCCTACACCCATATGAGACTTTTACCGATTATGGCTCAGCCAATCACATATCCCTCATCTTCTCGACTACATAGTTGACAGGTCCTATAAGACACTGTATCTTCGTAATAGAAACGGGAGTATATCGAACAGCATGTCAGGAGAAGCAATAGCAGAATGGCCTTCTGTTTTTTGCTACACATACACACCCGGCTGCCGGAAGGTGTAAAGCGCAGCGCCCGCCGAGCCGCCCCGGATGAACCAGGTCTCGAGGCCTTCCATCGGCGGATCGATGAACGAGCCTTCCTCCCAGACATAGTCGCCGTGGCCGCCGATGAGATGCGGGCGGGAATCGCGGTTCGCCTGCGAGTGGACGAACAGCACCGACTCGCCGACAGCGGCCGTCAGCGCATTGTCGCCGGTGAGCGCGCCGACCCTGCCGTTCATCACGACATGGGTGGGCGTGAGCGTCCGCATCACGTCCAGCACGTCGGCCATCGCGTCGCTGTGCGACTCGTACTGCATGTAGTCGCCGTCGGCGTTGCGCGGCACGTAGAAGTCCTGCTCGCCGACGTAATAGACCTTGTCGTAGCGGACCGGATTGCCCTGCCGGTCCGTCAGCCCGCCCCTCGGCAGCACCATGACCGCGCCGTTCATGCCGGACACGACATGGTAGGGGATCATGATCCCGCCCGGCGCGCAGTGGTAGATGAAGGTGCCGGCCTTGATCGCCTTCCAGCGCAGCACGACCTGCTCGCCCGGCTGGACGAGCGTGAGGCCGCCGCCGCCGAGCGCGCCCGTGGAGGCGTGGAAGTCGATATTGTGCTCCATCACGTTGGAAGACGGGTTTTTCAGCGTGAGCTCGATGTAGTCGCCCTCATGGCAGACCATCAGCGGGCCCGGGATGGAGCCGTTGAACGACAGCGCGTTCAACACGGTTCCGTCGTCGTCGATCTCCCTCTTTTCCTCGTGGACGACCAGTTCCACCTCGATGATCTTCGGGCCTCCGCTGGCGACCTGCTCGTGCGCAGGCGCGAAAGGAGGCGCCACGAGTTCCTGCTTGACCCGGGGCAGGCTGTCGAGGTCGGCCTTGACCGCGGCGCTGCCGGTGGAGGCCTTCACGATGGGGCTCATGGCGGACATGGCGCCCAAGGTTCCGCCGGCGGCCAGGACCTGGCGTCTGTTCAGCTGTAGCATGGCTCGCGTCTCCTATCTGCTGTTGCCCGGTGGCCCGGATTCGATGCGCCCAAACGCGGATCGGGCTTGCAGGCGGCGCATTCGCGATCCGCAGATGGGGGATATTAAGATGTATCTTGAATGAATCTTATAAGCCGTCAAGAAGGAACCGGCGTTCATCCGAAGGCGGAATTGCGGCGGCGGGCGGAATCGCGCAGACTCGAAAAGGTCCGGGGCAGAAGGGGATCGCGCGATCTCGACGACGGCGGAAGCAGCCGCGCCAGGCGGTGGCATGGCCTTGGGTTATCCGGCCCGCACGCTCTGGCCGGACTATACGCGCGCGGGCATCGGCCTGGCGATTGCGCTGCTGCCCATGCCGTGGGTGCCGCCCGGCAGTTTCGGCAATTGGCTGCTTGGCCTGCTGGCGCTGCTGTTCGGCGGCTTCGCCTTGATGACCTGGGTGAAACACCGCTCGACGGTGCAGATGAACCCGGCGGGCATACGGATCCTCGGCCCCGTTGGCCGCACGATTGCCTGGGAGGCGCTCGACCGGCTGGCGCTGCGCTTCTATTCGACCCGCAAGGAGCGCGGCCATGGCTGGATGCAGTTGAAGCTCTCGGGCGGCGGGACGACGATCACCATCGACTCCAACCTCGACCGCTTCAATCTCGTCGCGGCGCGAGCGGCGCGGGCGGCGGCGGAAAATGCGCTGGCGCCCGATCCCACGACACTCGCCAATCTGGAGGCGCTCGGCGTCTGGCCGGTCGATCTCGAGGCCGCGCGTTGAGCGCGCTGCTGGAAATCGAAAACCTCGCGGTCGAATTCAGCACGCCGGGCGGTGCGGTCAGGGCCGTGGACGGCGTGTCCTTCTCCGTTCCGCACGGCCGGACGGTCGCGCTCGTCGGGGAATCGGGGTCCGGCAAATCGGTGACCGCGCAGGCGGTCATGGGCATCCTGCCGCGCGCCGCCGCGATCCGCTCGGGCTCGATCCGCCTGCGGCGCGAAGGCGTGCCCGAGGTGGACATCGCCGCGCTCGACCCGGACGGCCGCCAGATGCGCCGGCTACGCGGCGGCGCGGTCTCGATCATCTTCCAGGAGCCGATGACCTCGCTCTCGCCGCTGCACACCGTGGGAGACCAGGTCTCCGAGGCGCTCCGGCTGCACAGCGAAACCACCGCGAGGCGGCTGCGCGCCGAGACGGCCGACATGCTGCGCCTAGTCGGTTTCCCGGACCCGGAACGCGCGCTCGACACCTATCCCTTCGAGCTCTCGGGGGGCCTGCGCCAGCGGGCGATGATCGCCATGGCGCTGATCTGCCGCCCGGCGCTGCTGATCGCCGACGAGCCGACCACCGCGCTCGATGTGACCGTCCAGGCGCAGATCCTGAAACTCGTCAAGGACCTCCAGCAGGAACTCGGCATGGCGGTGCTGATGATTACCCACGACCTCGGCGTGGTCGCCAACATGGCCGACGAGCTGGTGGTGATGTATCACGGCCGCATCGTCGAGGCCGGCAGCGCCGAGGACGTGTTCCGGCGCGCCGGGCACCCCTATCTGAAGGCGCTGCTGCGCGCCGTGCCCCGCTTCCACATGGCCGAGGGCGAGCGGCTGACCCCGATCCGCGAGGTCCGCCCCGAAACCGGCGGGCTGCTCGCCGGGGAAAGCCGCGCGGAACCGGATGGGCCCGCCGACCGCCCGCTGCTGGAGGTTCGCGGCCTCACCAAGCGCTACGGCAGCCGCAAGGCCGGCCTCTTCGGCGGCGGGGCCGAGGAAGGCGTGCTGGCGGTGGACGATGTGAGCTTCCGCATCGAGCGGGGCGAATGCCTGGGCCTGGTCGGGGAGAGCGGCTGCGGCAAGAGCACGCTCAGCAAGATCGTCATGCGCGCGCTGACGCCCGACCGGGGCGAAGTGCTGTTTGACGACAACGGCGCTGAGGTCGATCTGCTGCGGCTGCCGCAGAAGAGCCTGCTCCCCTACCGCCGGCGCATCCAGTATATGTTCCAGGACCCGTTCAGCGCGCTAAACCCGCGCATGACGGCGTTCGACATCGTGTCCGAGCCGCTGGTCGTGCACCGTCTGGCCGGGCCGGAGGAGCGGCGCGGGATCGTGCGCGAGCTGATGCGCCTGGTCGGCCTCGACGAACGCCATCTCAACCGCTATCCGCACAGCTTTTCGGGCGGCCAGCGCCAGCGCCTCGGCATCGCCCGCGCCCTTGCGCTCAAGCCGGAACTGCTGCTTTGCGACGAGCCGGT
>JAPOZD010000050.1 GCA_026706245.1 Alphaproteobacteria bacterium | reverse complement strand
GCGACGTGCTCATCCTCGGCCGGCAGAAGCGTTACGAGACCTACGACCTGCACATGCTGAAGCCGGACCCGCTGATTCCCCGTGAGCGGATCTTCGAGGTCCGGGAGCGGGTGAGCTTCGAGGGCGAGGTGCTGGAGCCGCTCGACGAGGAAGAGCTTGCGCTGGTGCTGGAGCGCATCGCGGCGGACGGCTACGAGGCGGTGGCGGTCGCGCTGCTGCACGCCTACGCCAACCCGGCGCATGAGCGGGCCGTGGGCAGGGCCGCTGCCGCGCGCCTGCCGGGCGCGGCGCTCAGCCTGGCGGTCGATGTCTCGCCGAAGCTCAGGGAATATGAGCGCACCAACACCACGGTGGCGAACAGCTTCGTGAAGCCCCTGGTCGGCGCCTATGTGCGGCGGCTGGCGGAGGATTTCGCGGCCGCCGGCTCAGCGGCCGAGCTTTCCATCATGCAGTCGAACGGCGGGCTCGTCTCGCCGGCGCTGGCGGGCGAATATCCCGTCCGCATCGTCGAGAGCGGCCCGGCTGCGGGCGTGCTGCTTGCGGGGCGGATCGGCAGGGACATCGGCGCGGACCGCGTGCTCAGCTTCGACATGGGCGGCACTACGGCGAAACTCGGCGCCATCGACGGCGGCGAGCCGGCGATTGCGCCCGTCTTCGAGGTCGATCCGGTCAGGTTCAAGAAGGGTTCCGGCCTGCCGATCAATGTGCCGGCGGTCGAGCTGATCGAGATCGGCGCGGGCGGCGGCTCCGTCGCCCTGGCCGTGGACGGCGCCATCCGGGTGGGGCCGGAAAGCGCGGGCGCGGACCCCGGCCCCGCCTGTTACGGCACCGGCGGCGAGCGGCCTACGGTGACGGACGCGAACCTGGCGCTCGGCTACCTCAATCCCGCTTATTTCAACGGCGGTGCGATGGCGCTCGACCCGGCCGCGGCCGAGGCGGCGCTCCACAGCCAGGTCGCCGGGCCGCTCGGCCTCTCCGTCGCGGAAGCCGCCTGGGGCGTCCATCTGGTCGCGACCGGGAATATGGAACATGCGCTGCGCGTCGTTTCGGTGGAGCGCGGCCGCGACCCGCGCAACTACGCGCTGGTGGCCTTCGGCGGGGCCGGGCCGCTGCATGCGGCGCGAATCGCGCGGACGCTCGGCGTCCGGCAGGTCGTCGTGCCCCGGGCCGCCGGCGTCGGCTCGGCCGTCGGCATGCTGGCGGCGGAGGGCCGGCTGGATGCGTCCGTCACCCGCCTGCTGCGCCTGGACGAGGCGGCGCCCGGGGACATCGCCGCCATCTATGCAGGGCTTGAGGCGCGGCTCGAGGAGGACCTTGCCCGCCTGCCCGGAGCATCGGAGCCGGAGTTCCGGCGCTTCGCCTATATGCGCCATACCGGCCAGGGCTTCGAAATCCATGTGGACCTGCCGGCGGGCCCGATTGGAGACGGCTATATCGACGCCTGCGAGGCCGCGTTCCGCGCCGCCTACAGGGCCCGCTACCGCACCGAAGACCCGGCAAGCGCGGTGGAGGGCGTGGACTGGGCGCTGGCCGCCGTGGTTCCGGGCTTGCGGGACGTATCGGCCGGGGAAGCCGGTGCAGGGCCGACCGGCGAGCCGCCGGGCCGGAGGCTGGCCTGGTTCCCGGAAGCGGGCGGCATGACGGAGACAGCGGTCTGGCGGCGCGAGGCCATCGGCCCGGACACCGTCATAGAGGGGCCGGCCATCGTGGAGGACGCCGAGGCGACCACCGTCATCCCGCCGGGCGACCGTGCGCGGCCCGGGCCGGGCGGCCACCTGCTGATCGACATCGAGCAGGCGGCGCCCGGACAGGCAGCGGACGACCGCGCCGGGCCCGCCGCCGCCGGCCCGTGCAGCGGCGGCAAGGCGGCGCAGGTGTCCATCGACCCCATCACCTTCACCGTCATCTGGAACTCCGTCGTCTCCATCGCCGAGGAGCTCGGCACCACCATGCGGCACACGGCCTTCAGCGAGGCGGTGCGCGAGGGCGACGACTTCTCCACCGCCGTGTTCGACGCGAAGGGCCGGATGATCGCGCAGGGCAATTTCTCGCCGGGCCATCTGGGCTCCATGCCCTTCGTCATCCGCCATGCGACGGAGGTTTATCCGCCCGAAACGCTGCGTCCCGGCGACAGCATCCTGATGAACGACAGCTGGATGGGGTCGGGCCATTTTCCCGACTTCTTCCAGGTCATGCCGGTGTTCGAGGGAGGGGAGCTGCTGGGCTATGTGGCGGCCTCGGCCCACCAGATGGATGTGGGCGGCGCGGCGCCCGGCTCGCAGAAGGTCCACGGCGTGACCGAATCCTTCCAGGAGGGCTTCCGCATCCTGCCCGTGCGCTTCTGCCGGGAGGGCGAGATCGACCGCGACATCCTCTCCATGGTGCTCGCCAATACCCGCGTGCCGGACAGGGTGCGCGGCGACGTGATGGCGCAGCACACCGCGAACCTCACCGCCGCCGAGCGCTTCCGCCAGCTTTTCCGGGACCACGGCCGGCCCGTTGTCGAGCAGGCCTTCGACGACATTCTCGACCGCAGCGAAGCGCGGATGCGCGCCGCGCTGGCAAGCGTGCCGCCGGGCACCTACAGCTTCGACGACCGGATGGACGATTACGGGCCCGGCACGGCGCCGATCCATTTCGGCGTCGATATCACCTTCGGCGAAGGGCCGGAGGGCGCGGAGGTGACGGTCGATTTCTCCCGCTCCTCGGACCAGGTGCCGGCCGCCATCAACAGCTACATCAACTACACCCGCGCCTACACCTACTTCGCGGTCAAGGTGTTCTGCGACCCGTTCAGCCCGCAGAATGCGGGCGCGATGCGGCCGATAAGGCTGGTGGCGCGGGAGGGCAGCTTCTTCAATCCGAAATTCCCCGCCCCTTCCGGGGGCCGGGCCGCGCTGCAGGTCCGCATTTTCGACACGATCAACGGCGCGATGGCCCAGGCGATGCCGGAGCGTGCGATGGGCGCCTTCAGCCACTGGTCCAACCCCAATATCGGCGGGATCGACGACCGCACGGGCAAGCCCTACGTCTTCTACGACCTCATCCTGGCCGGCTATGGAGGCCGGGCGGACAGCGACGGGCCCGAGGGGCTGAGCCCCGTGATGAACTGCTCCAACATCCCGGTGGAGGTGCATGAGACCAATCTGCCGGTGCTGATACACCGGGTGGAGCTGCTGGACGGCACGGGCGGCGCCGGCCGGCACAAGGGCGGCAGCGGCCTGCGCAAGGATATCGAGCTGCTGGCCGGCGAAGGCGTGCTGACCTTGCTTGGCGACCGGCATGAAAGCCGGCCCTACGGCGTGTTCGGCGGCGAGCCCGGCGCGGTCGGGGAGACGGTGCTCAATCCCGACGGCAACGGCGAACGTCTCGGCTCCAAGGAAATCCGCACGCTGAAGCGCGGCGATGTGCTGAGCATCCGCACGAGCGGCGCCGGCGGTTACGGAACGCCCGGCGAATAGGCCCCGGGAGGTCCGGTCGATGGCGGCGCGCAAGATGCACCTGCTGGGCTTCATGATGTACACGCCCATCAACCACATGACGCTCAGCTGGGCCGACCCCGAGGACCGGCAGGTCGAGGGCTTCGGCTCGATGGAGCACTGGCAGGAGCTCGCGCGGACAATGGAGCGCGGCCGCTTCGACGGCCTGTTCTTCGCCGACGTGCCCGCCGTTTACGACTTCTACAGGGACACGACCGATGTCGCGGTCCGGCACGGAG
>JAPOZD010000248.1 GCA_026706245.1 Alphaproteobacteria bacterium | reverse complement strand
CGACCTCCGCCGCCTGCTTGGCGACCAGCGCCGTCTGGCGCTGCGGCAGGATGAGCACGCCCGAGGCAAGCCCGATGCGCTCCGTGCAGGCGGCGAGATAGCCCATCGTGACGAAGGTCTCGTGGAACTGGTCCCGGTGCGTGTAGGGCGGCTTCCAGCCCTCCCGCGAGGCCGGGTCGGCCCCCAGCACATGGTCCGGCACGGTGATCCAGTCATAGCCCAGCTCCTCCGCCGCCTGCGCCCAGTCGCGTATGGCGGCGAAGTCGGAGCCGAAATCCCTGGTCGGAAAAAAGGCGCAAAGCCCGGCCATCGCTCAATCCCGTCGCTTCGGAGCCGCCAGTATAGACCGGAGCCGCCGGCGCGGCAGGCCGGAGTATCCGCCCGTTCGCCCGCCAGCATGGGAACGCCCGTCGAAAGTGTCATGAAGTGTCATGTTTTGTCATGTTCTCTATTCATATGATTTATATCCTGTATCTGTTTCGGGCATACTACCCTCCTTTCCGTCTGGTGGCCCGATATTCCATCCGGCTGCTTCGACCTTCCGTTTTCGGCATCGGGTTCTCCTCCCTTCTTCGTCCTCGTTCCGGCCGCCCCGCAACCGGCCGGCCAGTGGCGGGACCGTAATTCGCGCGTATCGCGCGCGCGCCTGTGCCAGCGCGGGCGCGCGCGGGATACGCGCGGTTCGCGCGCCTGATTGCGCGCGCGAGGCGGAAGGCGCACGTCTCCCGCAGATTTCTCAGGGATTTTTTCGCGCCGGCGCCGGCATGGGCGGAAGCAGCCTCCGGACGCCGCTTCCTGTTTTGGTTCTTGATTTATTCTATCATACTTTTCAGAAACGCAAGCCCTGCGCAGACAATTTTTCGTGCTTTCCTGCCATGAAGTTGATAATAAAGGAAAATTTCCCAACTTCCGCGCAATCTCCACCCCTAACCCCGACCCTGGCGCGGCCCGGCCTCGAAGCGGGGAAGCTGGGGGCCGGGGCCGCCGCCGGACACGGGCCCACGAGACCAAGCCCGGATCAGTGCCGACCGGCCTGCGGCATGCGGTCGGATGACATCCGGATAATCGGGAATATAGAACCGGCGCTCATGACGCATCGGACACAACGCCTCCGGGATCCTGTTCACGGCCTGATCGTTTTCGAGAAGGACGATGCTCTGGCCCAACTGGCCTGGCGGCTCATCAATACGCCGGAATTTCAACGGCTTCGCAGGATCAAGCAATTGGGAGTTTCGGAGTTCGTATTTCCGAGCGCCGTCCACACCCGCTTCGCCCACTCCATCGGGGTGTTTCATACGGCGCGGGAGCTTGTGCAGATTATCAAGCGCGAGTCCAACGGTAGCCGGCCATTCGACGAAGGACGGGCCGATGTGGCGACCATCGCCGCCCTGTTGCACGACTTGGGCCATGGCCCGTTCAGCCACACCTTCGAGGGCGTCCAGTCATCGCGCGGAGTCAGAAAGCGGCATGAGAAGTGGACCGCCGACATCATCCGCAGTGGCGATGGAGCCATTCGTCCGCTGCTTGAGGCTCGTCGCGCCGGATTGACCGAAGAGGTGGCATCGCTTGTAGCGGCAGAAGACCCGACCGACATCTATCATGCTGTGGTATCGAGTTCCTTCGACGCGGACCGCCTCGATTACCTCCGACGCGACCGCCTGATGACCGGAACCGGCGCGGGCGCCATCGATTTCGACTGGCTGATGGAGCATGTCCGCGTTGCCGACATTGTGAGCGACGCCCCGGAAAGGGCTGCGGGCGACGATGCGTCCAAGGTGGCGGCCTTCTGTCTGGACCCGAAGGCGTTGCCCGCAGCAGAGCAGTTCCTGTTGTCGCGCTACGCCCTTCACGAACAGGTCTATCTACACAAGACAACCCGCTGCATAGAAACAATGATTGGCAAACTGTTGAGGCGGATTGCGACGGCTGCCGAGGACGCCGATACGGCGCCGAGTCGGACAGGCTTGCAGGCTGACCACGTCTTGTTGCGCTTCTTCGCTCTGGACGGCGATACACTCGATAACTACCTGGCGCTTGACGACCTGGCGATCGCCGGCTCGCTCGAGAAAATGCAGCGAGGCGGCGACCCGGCGATCGCGGACCTTGCGGGACGGCTTCGGGAACGGCGTCTATACAAGACGCTGGACATAGGGCGCTTCGGGTCCGACCTCGGGAAACAACGCCAAGCCGTCCGGCGAATCGATCTCGCGTTTGAGGAGAAGTTGGAAAGCGGCGCGGTCATCAAGGATGAGACCGCCTCGGTCGGTATCTATACGCCGGTTGGCGGCGATGAGGACAGGACGCACAACAAACTGCACATCCTCGACGCCGGCAGGCCTCGCGAAATCTCGGAAATGTCGAAGATGATCGAGACTCTGGCCATCAAGCGCCAATTCACGCGATACTATTTTGCGGAATCGTCGGATCGCGACGCAGCGGTCGAGGAGGGACGGTGATAGAACGGGAAGAGATCGTCGCAACTCTCCTCAAGGCAGCGGGAGGACGAATGGTCGGCCGCGTTCGTTTTCAGAAGGTCGCCTTTCTTCTGGACAAGCTGGGGTTGAACAGCGGCTTTCGATACAATTACGGCAATTACGGCCCCTTCTCGCATGACCTCGACAACGCCGTGGCCGATGCCGAGGCATTCGGGCTTGTCGAGGAGACGTTCGATCGCCGGCAGATCGATGGGGCCCGCTACAGCATTTTCGAGATCACCGACGACGCCTCCCGGTTGCCTTCGAAGGCCGATCAGCTCAATGAGACGGTGCTCGAACGCTATCTGCAAACGTTCGTAAATGCAGATGTCACCGTGCTTGAACTCGCTGCCACGGCCAACTGGCTGGTGGAGGAAGAAAAGCTGACCGATTGGCGGGACGAACTGCGCAGGCGCAAGGGCCCAAAGGTTCAAGGCGGCCGGCTGGATCATGCCCTGGCCTTGCTTCACGAGGTCGGCTTGCCTCCGGCAAACGCGGATGTGCGCACGTAGGTTCAAGACCGCAGTCCGTGTGAAAGCGTTCCGGCCTCTCCGTTAGCCGAGGCTCCCCCCGCGCGTTCGATTGCTGCCATAATGGCCGCAGCGGGACGGGAGGGAGACCTGTGGGCGTACTCGACGGCAAGGCGATTCTGATTACGGGGGCGGCTTCGGGCATCGGACGGGCGACGGCGCTTGCCGCGGCCGCGGCCGGCGCTTCGGTGCTCGCGACCGACATCGACGAGGCGGGCGGGCGCGACACCGCCGAGCGGACCGGCGGGCGGTTCATGCAGCAGGACGTGACCGACGAGGCGCGCTGGCAGGAGGTCGCCGCCGAAGCGGGGCCGCTGCACGGGCTGGTCAACAATGCCGGCATCGCCATCCTGCGCCCGCTGCTGGAAACCAGCCTCGAGGACTGGCGCAAGCAGCAGGCGGTCAATGTCGAGGGCGTGTTCCTCGGCGTGAAGCACATCCTGCCGGTCATCCGCGACTCGGGCGGCGGCTCCATCGTCAACCTCTCCTCGGTCGCGGGGCTGCGCGGCAACAGCGTCGGCCTTGCCTGCTACAGCGCCACCAAGGGCGCGGTCTGCCTGTTCACCAAGTCCGCTGCGCTGGAGAGCGCCCGGCGCGGCTGGAACGTGCGGGTGAACTCGGTCCATCCCGGCATCATCGACACGCCGATCTGGGAGCGGATGGCCGAGAGCGGGCCCTCGCCCTTCAACGACCCCAACGCCTCGACCGACCCTGCGGAA
>JAPOZD010000035.1 GCA_026706245.1 Alphaproteobacteria bacterium | reverse complement strand
TCACCCGCGAGCGCATCCGCCAGATCGAGGCCAAGGCGCTGCGCAAGCTCAAGCACCCGACGCGCTCGCGCAAGCTGCGGAGCTTCCTCGACAACTGACCGGAGCGCCGGTCCTTTCGATGGAAGCGGGCCCGCCTCAGTAGCTCTTCGGCAGGTCGAGTTCCTTCTCGGCGATGAAGGAGAGCGCGAGTTGCCAGCTTACCGGCGCGATCCGGGCGATCCAGATCTCCCGGAGCCAGCGCTCCACATGGTATTCCTTGGCATATCCCATGCCGCCATGGGTGAGAATGGCGCGTTCGCAGGCTTCGTGGCCCACTTCCGCCGCCAGATATTTCGCGGCGTTGGCCTGCGGCCCGCAGGCTTCGCCGCGGTCATACATCCACGCCGCCTTGTAAACGAGCAGTTCGGCAGCCTCCAGCTTCGCCCAGCTTTCCGCCAGCGGATGCTGGATCGACTGGTTCTGCCCGATGGGACGGTTGAAGACATGGCGCTCGCGCGCATAGTCCGTCGCCCGGTTCAATGCGCAGCGGCCGATGCCGACCGCCTCGGCGGCGACGAGGATGCGCTCCGGGTTGAGGCCGTCCAGCAGGTAATAGAAGCCCCGCCCTTCCTCGCCGATCCGGTCCTCCGCCGGCACCGGCAGGCCGTCCAGGAACAATGAATTCGAGTCGACCGCCGACCGGCCCATCTTCGGAATTTCCGTCGGCGTGAGATAGCGCCGGTCGAAGTCCGTGTAGAAGAGCATGAGCCCGTCGAAGGCGCGCTGGCACTGCTCCCTCGGCGTCGTGCGCGCGATCAGCAGCATCTTGTCGGCCACCTGCGCTGTCGAGGTCCAGAG
The DNA here is from genome assembly GCA_026706245.1 of Alphaproteobacteria bacterium. Lineage (GTDB taxonomy): Bacteria > Pseudomonadota > Alphaproteobacteria > Bin95 > Bin95 > Bin95. Next base: position 2,903 of record JAPOZD010000035.1, on the reverse strand, counting down.
CTTCTGCCCGTGGACGACGTAGCCGCCTTTGCCATCCGGTTCCGCCCGCGTCTTCAGGCTGGAGGTGTTGAGGCCGGAATCCGGTTCGGTCACCGCGAAGCACGCCTTCTTACCGCCCGCAATCAGCTCCGGCAGCATGCGCCGGCGCTGCTCGTCCGTGCCGTGCTTGACGATCGGATGGGGGCCGAAAATATTGAGATGGATCGCGGAGCAGCCGCTCATCCCGGCGCCCGACTGGGCCACTGCCTGCATCAGGATCGCGGCCTCGACGATGCCGAGCCCGGAACCGCCGAACTCCTCCGGCATGGCGATGCCGAGCCACCCGCCTTCGGCCATGGCGCGGTGAAAATCGTGCGGGAACTCCCCCTCCCCATCGCGCTCGCGCCAGTAGTCGAGGTCGAAGCGCGCGCAAAGGCGCTCCACTGCCTCGCGCATCTGCTCGTGCTGCTCGCTCCATTCGAATTGCATGGCGCGCCCCTCTCCGCCTCTCGCATTGCCGCTGCTATACCCATTCTCCCGAGGCGCGGCAACGAGGGCGCCGGCCCGCGGCTCTCGCCAAACCCGCCCCGGCGGTGCTAAACAGCCGTCCGCATCCGGCCTGTTCCGCCAGAGTCCCTGTCCCATGTTCCTCAGAACCCTGATCCTGCTCATTCTGGCCGCAACCGCGCAGCCCGCGGCCGCCCAGGTCGTCCAGGGCGAGACGTCCGGCGACTGGACGAAAGGCTGCCTCCAGCCGCGCAAGGACAGGCCGGGCGCCCCGGAGCAGTGCTTCGTCTTTCAGCGCCTCTTCCCACCGGGCTCCGAGCAGGCGGCGGCCACGGTCGCGGTCGGGCGGCCGGGCCCCGGCAAGCCGCTGCTGGCGTCGCTGACAGTGCCGCTCGGGGTCAACCTGCCCCAGGGAATCACGGTCTGGGTCGAGGGCGACGAAAAGGCCGTCCGGCGGCCGCCGCTGCTGTTCTGCGTCAATGCCGGCTGCGAGGCGAACATGCGGATGGACGAGGTGATGATGAAGGCGTTCAAGCTGCATCTGAACGCCGCGCTGTCCTTCACCATGGTGGACGGCCGGCAGGTCACCCTTCCGATCTCGCTGCGCGGCTTCACGCACGCGCTCACCTTCCTCGAGTGAAGCCCGCCGGCATTCTGCCGTCGCAGCTCCTCCGGGAGGCTGCAAAAGCCGGCGCGATCTCCGCTTGCCGGGAAATTGAGCAGGACCAGTACCAGCCGGCGAGCCTGGACCTCCGGCTCGGCCGCCGCGCCTGGCGGGTCAGGGCAAGCTTCCTGCCGGCACCGGACGGCGCGGTCGCGGAACGGATCGACCGTCATGCCATGCACGAAATCGACCTGGCCGGCGGCGCGGTGCTGGAGCGCGGCTGCGTCTATATCGCCGAGCTCATGGAACGGGTGGCGCTCGATGCCGATACGGCCGTCATCGCCAATCCGAAGAGCTCGACCGGGCGCCTGGACGTGTTTGCGCGCCTGATCGCCGACCGGGTGCCCGAATTCGACCGCCTGCCGGCGGGCTACGCGGGGCGGCTCTATGTCGAGATAGCGCCGCGCACATTTTCTATTCTGGTCCGGGAGGGCACACGCCTCGTGCAGCTACGGTTGCGGCGGGGAACGCAGAGCGGCGACGACCCTGCGCTACGCGACTTGCATGCGCGTGAGGCGCTGGTGGACAGCGAAGCGGTGATCGATGACGGTCTGGTGTTGACCGTAGATACCCGAGGTTCGGGCGGCGTTATCGCCTGGAAGGCGCGCGCCCATGCCGGCCTCGTCGATGTCGAGCGCATCGGCCACTACGACCCCGAGCATTACTGGGAGCCGGTCTCCGCCCGGCCGGGCCGCGGCATCGTGCTCAATCCCGACGATTTCTACATTCTCGCCTCAAAGGAAGCCGTCTCGATTCCGCCCGACTATGCGGCCGAGATGCGCCCGTACGACACTCGGGTCGGCGAGTTTCGCGTCCACTATGCGGGGTTCTTCGATCCCGGTTTCGGCTACGGCACTAGAAGCCGGGCAGTTCTGGAAGTGCGGGCCCACGACGTGCCCTTCGTCGTCGAGGACGGTCAGCCTGTGGGACGGCTGGTTTACGAGCGCATGCTTGAGCGCCCGGACAAGCTTTACGGCGAAAGCATCGGCTCGAGTTACTCGGGCAGCGAGACGTCGGGGCAAATTGCCTTTTCGCTCTACGGCGGCAGTATCGGGTCCACCTACCACGAACAGGGCCTGCGCCTCGGCAAACAGTTCCGGGAGCCGCGCGGGACAGGATAATACCGGCGGTCATCGATCGGAACCGATAGCGACGCCTCCCAATTCGTCGCCCACGTGAAGGAGCGTGTGAAGAATTCGGATTTGTCGGGTGTTGCGCTCGCGGTCCGCGCCCATCCCGTCGCCCCGGACCCCGATCCGGGCCCCACCCCTGACCGTTTGCGCCCGCCGCAGCCGTTCGAGACAGAGTTGGACCGCTCGCGCCGGCCGAGAGCGCCCGGGTTGGACCCTGGATCGGGGTCCGGCGCGACGGTGTTTGTCCGGGTTCGTCCCCTCTCAGGACGAATCGGCCGACATTCCGATTTCTTCACACGCTCGAAGGCGGGGGCCGGGGCGACCCCCGCTTTGGCGAGGGCAGGCGGCGAGGTCATCCACCCGGTCGTCGAGTCCCTTGTACCGGAGTGCGCGAAGCGGGGCTCATGTCCGGAAGCGGCTCGTGAGCAATGGGATAAATGGGTAACGATTTTCTCCATTCGTCCGTCTTCCGGCAAGGAAATAGAAAAAATTTCATATTCTGCCCTCCAAGGGGCTTGACCTGAGAAAAAGTGGTGTATGATGGGTGTAGAGAGGTGGCTCCCGGGGCCGCCTTTCGGCTTTTCTGCGCAGGGAAGCAATGGCCGGGGCCGAAAAAAGCC
>JAPOZD010000450.1 GCA_026706245.1 Alphaproteobacteria bacterium | reverse complement strand
GAGGGGAAGGGGCCGAAACTCCCGCCGGGCGGCGGGCGAGGGCTGGAGAAGGCGCCAGTTTAACCCAATGCCGCAGGCGCGGCAACGCCTTTCCGCAAGGGTTACGGAAGCCGCCGGATCGGGCCGGGCCGGCCGAGCGCTTCGATCAGCGCATCCACCGTCCGGCCGGAGGCCGGATGGCGCCAGCCGGGCGCGATGTCGCGCAAGGGCAGCAGCACGAAGGCGCGCTCATGCAGGCGGGGATGGGGCAGCTCGGGCTTCTCGTCCGGCCCCGTCACCAGGCCGCCATGGTCCAGGAGGTCGAGATCGACCGAGCGCGAGGCGTTGCGGGCGCCCCGAACGCGGCCGAAACCCGCCTCGACGGCGAGAAGGGCGTCGAGCAGCGCCGGCGGGGAGAGCCGGGTTTCCACCTCCGCCACGGCGTTGACGTACCAGGGCTGGCCGCTTGGCGGCACCGGGGCGCTCTCATACCAGGGCGAACGGCGCAACACCCTTGCGCCGCGCGCCTCCAGTGCGTCCAGCGCCGCCGCCAGCGTCGCCTGCGGCGGCCCGTGCTCCGGCGACGGCAGGTTCGCCCCCAATCCGATCAGAATCATGCCCGGCGGCCTCTTGTCGCGCGGCGGCGTCTCGCCTAGTTTGCCGACAGCACTTTAGCGGATTGCCGCAGTTTTCGGAGTTTCCCATGCGCACCTATATGGAAGAACGCACCGCGCTGTTCATCGACGGCGCGAACCGTTACGCGGCCGCGCGCGGCCTGAACATCAATATCGATTACAAGCGGATGCTGGACTATTTCTCGAAGCGCGGGCGGCTCATCCGCGCCTTCTACTACACGGCGCTGATCGAGGACCAGGACTATTCGCCGATCCGCCCGCTGGTGGACTGGCTCGACTATAACGGCTTCACCATGGTCACCAAGCCCGCACGCGAGTTCACCGACGCCATGGGCCGGCGAAAAATCAAAGGAAACATGGATATAGAACTCGCCGTCGATGCGATGGAGATGGCCGATCATCTGGAGCATATCGTGCTGTTCTCCGGCGACGGCGATTTCCGCCGCCTCGTGGAGGCGCTGCAGCGGCGCGGCGTGCGCGTGACCGTCGTCAGCACGATGAAGAGCCAGCCGCCCATGGTCTCCGACGACCTGCGCCGGCAGGCCGACTTCTTCATGGACCTGCTCGATCTGGCGCCGTCGATCATGCGCGACGAAGACGAGCGGGAAGCGGCCCAGATGCGCCGCGCCCAGCGCGAGAGCCTGCGTTTCGAGGGGGCTCAGGACGACGTCGAAGAGCAGTATGGAGCCTGATCCGGACTGTCCCCTCTGTCCGCGCCTCCGGGCGTTCCGGCATCGTTGGCGGGAAGCGGAGCCCGGCTGGTTCAATGCCCCTGTGCCGGGGTTCGGGCCGCGCGGCGCGAAGGTCCTGATCGTCGGCCTTGCGCCCGGCCTGCGCGGCGCGAACCGGACCGGCAGGCCCTTTACCGGCGACTATGCCGGCGACCTCCTGTTCGCAACGCTGCTCAAGTTCGGCCTGGCGCGGGGACGCTATGGCGGCCATGCCGAAGACGGCTTCACGCTCGCCGGCTGCCGCATCGTCAATGCGGTGCGCTGCGTCCCGCCGCAAAACAGGCCCGTCGGCGCGGAAGCAGCCGCCTGCCGCCCCTTCCTTGCGGGCGAGCTAGAAGACCTGCCGGAAGGCGGCGCGGTGCTGGCGCTCGGGCGCGTCGCCCATGACGCAGTGCTTGCCGCGCTGGGCGAGCGGCGCGCCGCCCGGCCGTTCGCCCACGGCGCCTTGCACCGGCTCGCCTGCGGCCGCCTGCTGGCGGACAGCTACCATTGCTCGCGCTACAACACCAATACCGGGCGGTTGACCCCGGCCATGTTCGAAGCGGCTGTCGGGGGCATGCTGAAGGCGGTCGGCTAAAGCATCTCGGCTTCGGGGTCGTGCGCCTTGAAGCGGCGCCGGGCGGCGCCGGGCGAGGCATTGGCGTAGCAGTAAAGGCAGCCATGCGGACAGGTGTCGTAGGCGCCGATGTCCCGGCTGGCGGCGCAGGCGCAACCGGGCCGGTTGCCCTTTTCCGGAAGCGGGCCGAGGCCGAGCCGGGCCGGATCGATGCAGCGCGCCGGCTCAGCCGCGCCGCCGGTCAGTTCCGGCTGCGCGCAGACGGTGAGGCGGAGTGGGGAGACGGCATCCGCCAGCGCTTCGATCAGCCGGAGGCGGCGGTCGGGCTCCGGTTCCTCCCAGGCGAAGCCGGCGGCCGCGAGGTTGCGGGTTGTCTTGCGGTAGAAGGATGCGAAGGAAACCACGCATTCGTCGGTCGCGCCGCGCAGCGATTCGGCCAGCCGCCCGGCGGCCTCGACATGGTCCTGGGTCGGCGACAGGATCGGGTCGTAGCGCCAGACGACGCATCTGGGGCCGTAGAGTGCGGCGAGCGCATGGGCGGCCTCGACGGCGCGCCCGGGGGCGGGCACCGAGGGCTCGAGCCGGCGCCCGTAACCGGTGATCGTGAACTGGACGGCGAAGGGCCGCTCCAGTCCCGCCAGGACAGGCATGAAGGGGGCTGGGTTGCGGGTCCAGAAGACATAGCCGGCGACGGCTTCGGGCGCGAGGTCCACCCGGTAGGCGCTGCCGGACCACGGGTTGCGGACCAGCGCATGGCCGGCGGCGAGGCGCCGCGCGAACCAGTCGCCGTAAAAGGCCGGGATGTCCGTGCGGTAGCTTGCGGAAACGACGGTCTTTGTCATTTTTTCGCCTGAATTGGCATTTTTTGCCGCACCTCGGGCAAGGCGGCCGGGTCTTGTAGGGCAAAAGGGGCGTCCATATATACCCGCGCAACGGGAGGTCGGGCGCGAGCCCGGTTTTTCAGTGTCATCGAAGGGGGCCGGGACAGGCGCTGCATCGGCAGGCGGTCCGGGTTCGCCTCACGGCTAGGGACGGGCTTCATGAGCAAGGTTATCGGAATCGATCTCGGCACGACCAATTCCTGCGTCGCCGTGATGGACGGCAGCGAACCGAGGGTCATCGAGAACACCGAGGGCGCGAGGACCACGCCTTCCATGGTGGCCGTGACCGGGGATGGCGAACGCCTGGTCGGCCAGCCCGCCAAGCGCCAGGCGGTGACGAACCCGGCCAACACGCTGTTCGGCATCAAGCGCCTGATCGGCCGCACCTACCAGGACCCGGTGATCCAGGAGGAGAAGGGCGTTCTGCCCTTCGCGCTGGTCAGGGCGGACAATGGCGATGCCTGGGTGAAGGCCGGCGAGGAGAGCTATGCGCCCAGCCAGATCAGCGCCTTCATCCTCCAGAAGATGAAGGAGACGGCGGAGGCGTTTCTCGGCGAGACGGTGACCGACGCGGTCATTACCGTGCCGGCCTATTTCAACGATTCCCAGCGCCAGGCGACCAAGGACGCCGGCCGCATCGCCGGCCTGGAGGTGCTGCGCATCGTCAACGAGCCGACCGCGGCCGCGCTTGCCTACGGCCTCGACAAGAAGGAAGGCGGCGTCATCGCCGTGTACGACCTCGGCGGCGGCACCTTCGACGTTTCCGTGCTGGAGATCGGCGACGGCGTTTTCGAGGTCAAGTCCACCAATGGCGACACCCATCTCGGCGGCGAGGACTTCGACAACCGTATCATCGAATATCTGGCCGAAGAGTTCCGCAAGGAGCAGGGAATCGACCTGCGCGGCGACAAGCTCGCCCTGCAGCGTCTCTAGGAGGCGGCGGAGACGGCCAAGATCGAGCTGAGCTCCACC
>JAPOZD010000009.1 GCA_026706245.1 Alphaproteobacteria bacterium | reverse complement strand
CCCTCGAAGGCGTCCATGCGGATGGGGTTGGAGAGCAGCTTCAGCGCGCCAACGACCGGGTGCCGGACCTCCTCGACCATGCCCTGCTGGCGGACCTGCGGGTCGGCGAAAACCCTGTCGAGGGAATAGACCGGGCCGGTCGGGATGCCGCCTTCCATGAGCTCCTTCGTCCAGTCGATGGCGTCGCGGGTCCGGAACCGGACGTTCAGCAGCTCGCGGAGTTCGTCCCGGTTCGCCCGGCGAAGGTCGTTCGTGCTGAATTTCTCCTCCGCCAGCAATTCCTCGCAGCCGAGCACCCGGCAGAGCCATTGCCAGTGCTTGTCGCTCGGCGTGGCGACGTTGAGCGGCCCGTCCTTCGCCTCGAACAGGCCGTAGGGGTAGATCGTCGGATGGTCGTTGCCGGCCTGGCCGGGCACCTCGCCGTTGGAGAGGTAGCGCTGGCCCTGCACGCTCAGCAGGCCGACAAGTGCAGCCAGCAGCGAGGTTTCGACCCGCTGGCCCTTGCCGGTCACATGCCGCTGGGCGACGGCGGCGGTGACGGCGAGCGCGCACCACATGCCGGCCGTGAAGTCGCCAATGGGAACGCCGTAGCGCGTGGGCGCGCCGCCGGGCTCGCCCGTCAGGCTCATCATGCCGGACATGCCCTGGGCGATCTGGTCGAGGCCGGGCCAGCTTCCGTAAGGCCCGGAGCTGCCCATGCCCGTGATGCTGCCGTAAATGACGCCGGAGTTCTCCCGGCTGACGGTCTCGTAGTCGAGGCCCATCGCCGCCGTCGTCCCCGGCTTGAAGTTCTCCACCACGACATCGGCCCGGGCCGCCATCCGGCGCACCGCCTCCAGGCCCGCCTCGTTGCGGAAATCGACGCCGAGACCCCGCTTGTTGCGGTTGATGGAGAGGTAATAGACGCCGATATCGTGGTCGTAGGGGCCCCAGAGGCGCGTCAGGTCCCCGTTCGGCAGCGGCTCCACCTTCACGACATCGGCGCCGAAGTCGGCGAGGATCATGGTGCAAAAGGGGCCGGCGGCAGCGCGCGTCAGGTCGAGCACGCGGATGTTGTCAAGCGGCAGCGGCATGGCGCGCCTCCGGGATGTTGCGGGCCATGATGCGCTTCCGTTGCGCGGCCTCAGCCGAATTTCGCCGCATAGCCGCCGTCGGCCTGCGGTTCGACGAAATGGATCAGCAGGCCGCCGCCGAAATTAGACGGATGGACGAAGCCGATCAGCGCACCGCGCCCGCCGGGGCGGCCTTCGAGGTCGATCATGCGCCATCCGTCATCGGCGAGCTTCGGCAGCAGCGCATCGATATCGTGCGTGGCGAAGGCGACATGCGCGAGCCCCGGCCCCCGCCGCGCCACGAATTTGGCGATCGCGCTCTGGTCGCCCTTGGTGTTGCCCTTCTCCTCGCCGAGCCCGTCCCTGGGTTTCAGCGCCGGGTCGTAGTCCATCAGCAGTTCGAGCTCGCAGTCGCCGATGTTGATGAAGACGTCGCGCAGGCCGCCCAGGATCTCCGCCGGGCGCGAATGATAGATCGCGCCGTATTTGTCGGAGACGAAGCTCTCGGTCACGTTGCGAATCTCGACGTCGGTCTGCGTGCTTTCCACGGGACAGCCGAGATTGCCCGAGAAAACGCGCACCGTGGCGTCATTGTCGTTGGTCGCGATGCCGAGATGGTCGATCTTGTAGGCGTGACCGTCGGCCGAGGGGATGTCCAGCGGCTCGATGAAGCGGGTGCGAATGCCGACAGTCTCCCGCGGATCGACGACAACGAAGCGCCTGCCGTCCGGCCCCGCGCCCTCGGCCGTGACCGTAAGGCCGTGCCGGGCGGCAGCGGAGGCGGGGTCCGGCGCGGCCAACGCCATGTGGTGGACGCCCGGGAATTGCGGCTCTTCCAAGTAGGGATCGTAAGGATCGAACAGCGCAACCGCCGATCTGCCGACGCCGAAGAACGGAACGGCGCGGCCGCCGAGCGCAACATCGGTCCGCTCAAGGCCGAGCGAGCCACCGAGGAACCGGCAGGCGGCCTCCACGTCCCGCGCCGCCAGCGCCAGATAGTTGAGCGCGTAACCGGCCATGGGTCAGACCTCCTCGCGTTGCACGAAATGCATCAGCACGCCGCCGATCATGGTGGGGTGCATGAAGCCGATAAGCGCGCGGCGGGAGCCGGGCCGCCCCACTGTGTCGATGGTCCGGTGGCCCGCCGCCCGGAGCCTCGCCAGCGACCCGGCCACATCCGGCGTCTTGAAGGCGATGTGGTGCAGCCCCGCGCCGCGCGACGCGATGTAGCGCGCAATGGCACTGCGGTCGCCGCGCGTGTTGCCGGCGGCGTCGTGCCGCGCAGCATCGACCTCGTTGCCTGTCGTCAGGTCCTGGATAAACTCCAGCTCCGTATCGCCGACGGTGATGAAGGTCACCCGCATACTGCCGACCAGATGCGAGGGCCTGGTGTGGAAAATGTAGTTGTAGGTGTCCGAGGTGAAATTCTCGGAGATCGTCTCGTTCTCGCTGTCGGTCTGCTGGCTCTCATAGACGCAGCCCAACCGGTCGATGAACGCTTCGCGCGCCGCCTCGTTATCGGCGGACGCCACGCCGAGATGGTCGATCCGCTCGACCAGTTCGGACGAACCGGGGCCGGTGCCGAGCGGGGCGGCAAGGCGTGTGCGCACCCCGCCGGTCGCCTCCGGCGAAAGCGCCACCTGCGGCCCGCCGCCCAGGCCCTCCGAGACCTCGCCCGTCGTCGCGATACCGGAGGCTCGGGCGGCCGCCTCGGGATCGGCCGCGGCGATGGCCATGTGGTGGACGCCCTTCTTCGCGCCGGGCCCGAGGAACGGGTCGTCCGGGCGGAAAAGGGCAAGCGCCGAGTGCCCGACCGAGACGACCGGCACGCGCGAGCCGCCGCAGACGAAATCCTGCCGCGGAAGCTGGAAATCCCTCTCGAAGATCGCCGCGCTGGCCTCCGGCTCATCGACGGCGAGCGCCACATAGGCAAGGTCGGGAGCGGTCATGCGTCCTCCATTCGGCCCTTGAGACGGGCCTCACACGATCTCCAGCTCCACTGTGCCGAGCGCCTCGTGGGTATAGACGGCGCGGTTGCCGGCTTCCAGGAACTGCGTCGGGATGATCGAGCCCGTCATCACAAGCTCGCCGGCGCGGAGCGGCCGGCCGCGCGAGATGGCATTGTTGGCGAGCCACGCCAGCGGCTCGAACGGGTGGCCCATGGCGTCGCCGCCCCGGCCCTCGCCGACGAACCTGCCGTCGATTTCCAGGCTGCCGCCCGCGCCCGCGAGATCGAGCCCCTGCCAATTCCTGATTTCGGTCCCGACCACCACGCCGCCGTTCCAGGCATTGTCGGCGATAAGCTCGAAGGCGTTCATGTTGTTGTAGTCGGCCTCGCGGTCGTCGATGAGTTCGAAGGCGGCCGCGACCGTGCCCACATGGGCGGCCACGCTTTCCCGCGTCCAGGGCCGGCCCGTGTCCGGCAGATCGTCGGCAAGGCGCACCATCGCCTCGCATTCGAGCCCAATGCGCATCAGCGCCGAGCGCGCCAGCGCGGCCGGCGAGCGGTGGACGCGCTCGGCGAAGATCGCGCCGGCGCAGGGCTGGTCGATGCCGGGCACGACACGGCGCATGGCGGCGGAGGTGAGCGCCACCTTCCAGCCTGCCACGGGCAGGGCGAGGCCCGCCACCAGCGCCTCCTGGACGCTGTAGGCCTCGTCCTCGGACCCCGGCGCGATGCCGGCGGGCAAGCGCTCGAAACACCGCGAGGGCCGGCGTTTCGAGCG
>JAPOZD010000322.1 GCA_026706245.1 Alphaproteobacteria bacterium | reverse complement strand
CGGCCGAGCCATCCTGCGGTCGGGCCGAGATAAGTGCCGGAGCCGGTGTCGATCAGCGCAATGCGGCCGGCCGAATGGACGACGAAGGTGTTGACGGCGGTGCGCCGGGCCGGCTGGAAGACGGCGGCCATCTCGGCTTCGCCGACGGCGGGGTCGATGCCCTGCAAGACGGTGAGGTCGCCGTCGAGATAGCCGTCGCTGAGAGCGGTCACGACGATGTCGCCGATGCGGCGGTGATAGACGCCGGGAATCTGGCCGGTCGGTGCGGGCATGGGGCTCGGGCTCTTTCTCGTTGCGGGCGGTCGGATACAATCATAACGAATATGCACACGAAGAGGGGGATGCCCGATGGCCACGCAGACACCGCCCGACCGGGACGCGGTCCGCAGTTTCGTTCCGAAGATGATCGAGATGACCGAGGAGGTCGTTTATGGCGATGTCTGGGAACGCGAGGCGCTCTCCAAGCGCGACCGTAGCCTGATCACCGTGGCGACGCTGGTCGCGCTCGGCCGCGAGCGCCAGTTGAAGGGCCATGTCGGGCGGGCGCTGGACAATGGCGTGACACCGGAGGAGCTTTCCGAACTCATCACCCATCTCGCGCTCTATGCCGGCTGGCCGGCGGCGATGACGGCCGCCCTGGTCGCCAAGGACGTGGTTGCCGAGCGCGGGGCAGGATGAAGCCGCTGACGGGTCCGCATGTCTGGCGGGCCGCCGACCTCGCCGCCGAGCGGTCCTGGTGCATCGACCTCGCTCCGGCGGAGATCGCATCGCTGGAGGCGGGGCGCTTCGATCTGCCGCGCCTCGATGGGGTGCGCGCGGGGCTGGAGCGCGGACGCGGCCTCGCGCTGGTCCGCGGCCTGCCGGTCGCGCGCTATGGCGAAGAGACCGCCGCGGCCATTTTCGGCGGGCTCGGCGAGGCACTCGGCATCGCCGTCTCGCAGAGCTACAGGGGCGACCGGATCGGCCATGTCCGCGATATCGGAGAAGCCGGGCGCTACTACACGGTCGGCGGCGCGCTCGAAATGCACATGGACCCGGTCGATGTCGTTGGCCTGCTATGCCTGAAGAAGGCCGCTAGCGGCGGGGAAAGCCGCATCGCGAGCTCGGCCGCGGTGCATAACGCGGTGCTGGCGGAACGGCCCGATCTCGTTCCGGTGCTGCGCAGGGGCTTCCACTACACCAGCCGGCAGGAGGACAAGGCTGCCGGCGCGCCGCCGGTCACCCCGCACCGGGTGCCGGTGTTCGGCGAGATCGACGGCCGGTTCGCCGCGTTCCTGCTGCCCATCGCCATCCGCAATGCCGAGAAGGCGGGGGCGCCGCTCTCGCCGGCGGAGCGCGAGGCGCTGGATGCGGTTGGCCGGACAGCCGCGCGGCCCGACCTCGCCTTTGAGATGGACCTTGAACCGGGCGACATGCAGTTCCTCAACAACCGGCTCATTCTTCACGGCCGGGCCGACTACCGGGATTCGCCGGACCCGGACCGCAAGCGCCACATGCTGCGCCTCTGGCTGATGATGCCGGGCTGGCCGCCGCGCCCGGAAACCATGACCATGCACGCCCGGCACGACCGCGCCGGGGGCGGCATCGCGCCGAAGCCATCCGTTGTCACCGGGGACCGTCCATGATCGAGCGCCGTATAGCGCCGCTTTCCGTCGAGGAGGCCGTTGCACGCGGCGGCGAAGTGCGCATCCATCCCGACCTTGCGCGCCTGGAGGTTATGCGCGCGCTGCTGCACCATCCACCGCTCGCCAAGGCCATCCAGACGCTGCTCATCATGCTGCTGTTCAAGGGCCGTATCCTGGACGAGCGGCTGCGCGAGCTCCTCATCATGCGCATCGCCTGGCGGACGGCATCCCTCTACGAATGGACGCAGCACTGGCGCGTCGCGCGGGACCTCGGCATGCAGGAAGCCGACATTCTGGGCGTGCGCGACTGGCGCGGCTTCGCCGGTTACGGCCGGCCGGAACGCGCCGTGCTCGCCGCCGTGGACGAGACGCTCGACACCGGCGCCGTCTCGCCCGGAACGATGGCGGAATGCCTCGAAATCCTCGGCAGCCCGGCGCAGGGGATCGAGCTTCTTGCGGCCATGGGCAATTGGCGCATGTTCTCGCAATTGCTGCGCACGCTCCGCGTTCCGCTGGAGGACGGCGTGGCCGCCTGGCCGCCGGACGGCGAGACGCCGCCGGAGCCCCGGATCGGCGTTTCCGGGGGCTCGGCGGGGCGGGAAGGGGTGGACGGCGCCTCCGTTCTGCCGCTGCTGGCGCCCGACGAGTCGGCCCGGCGCGGCAGGGAGCTCGGCCTCGACGACGGGCAGGCCCGGCGCGCGCCCTACCGGCTGCTGCTCCAGCATCCGCCGCTCGCAAGGGCGTTGAACGGCCTGCTCTCGCGCCTTCTCTACAACGGCGTGCTGGACGCCCGCGTGCGCGAACTCGTCATCATGCGGACCGCATGGCGCACCGGCTCGGCGGTGGAGTGGGCGCGCCATGTGCCGTTCTGCCGGCGGATCGGCATCAGCGACGCAGACCTGCTCGCGGTCCGGGGGCCTCTGGAGGACGCGGATTTCAGCGCAGCCGGACGCGCGGCGCTCATGGCGACCGACGACACGCTGGAGACGGGCGCGGTCGGCGACGATGCCTGGGCGGCCTGCGAAGCGGCGTTCGGGACCTTGCCCGAACTGCTGGAGCTGGTGGCGGCGATTTCCCACTGGCGCATGTATTCGCAGATCCTGCGCAGCAGCGGCGCGCCCCACGAGGAGGGCGATACCGTCTGGGCGCCGGACGGCCGGTTCCCTGCCGGCTGAAGCGGAAGGCTCGCAGGCTCATGCACCCATCGCCCCTGTTCCGGCAGGCCTCCCGGGAGGCCAATCTGGCCTTTGCGAGAGAGCGGGGCTTCGGCGTTCTCGCCGTCGGCGCGGGCGATGCCGGCGGGCCGTTGCTGAGCCACATCCCGTTCCTGGTGACGGAGAACGGCAGCGCGGTCCACGCCCATCTCGCCCGGCCCAACCCGATCCTGCGCTGCCTGGAGGACGGGGAGCGGCCGGCCGTGCTGGCGGTCGGCGGGCCGGACGGTTACATCTCACCTGACTGGTATGAGGCCGACCCCGGCCTGGTGCCGACATGGAACTATGTGGCGGTGCATCTGCGCGGCGTGCTGCGGCTTCGCCCTGGAGAGGCGCTCCGGGGCCACCTGGATGAATTGGCGGCGCAATACGAGGAACGGCTGTTGCCCAAGCGGCCCTGGCGGACGACCAAGGTTCCGGAACGCCAATTGCAGGCGCTGATGCGGGCGATCCTGCCGGTGGAGCTGGAGGTGGAACGGGTGGACGGCACCTGGAAGCTGAACCAGAACAGGCCCGACGAGGCGCGGCTGGCGGCGGCGGGCTACATGGAGGCCAGCGGCCTTGGCATGGAAACGGCCCTGCTCGCCGGGCTGATGCGAAACCCGCCGGAGGCGGACTGACCCATGCTGCGATTCGACGGCTACAGGATATTGGTGACCGGCGGGTCGAGCGGCATCGGCAATGCCATCGCCACAGCGTTCCGCGATGCCGGCGCGGAGGTCGCGGCCACCGGCACGAGGCCGCGCGAAGCCTATGAGAGCGATCTCGAAGGCATCGAGTTCCACACCGTCGATGTCGGCGACGAGGAAGCGCGGCGCGCGCTGGCGGCGCGTTTCGACCGGCTGGATGTGCTGGTCAACAATGCCGGCATGGTCGCCTACCGGCGGGCGGAATACGAGCCCGAGACCTTCCGCCGGGTGCTGGAGGTCAATCTCGGCGCAGGACTGCATCTGGCGACCCTGCTGC
>JAPOZD010000405.1 GCA_026706245.1 Alphaproteobacteria bacterium | reverse complement strand
GCGAGCGCCTGCACGACCTCGACGACCTCAGCCACCGGCTGCTCGAGCATCTGGCCGGCGAGGCGGGCAGGATGCAGAAGGACGAGCTTCCGGGCGACGCGGTTCTGGTGGCCCGGAACATGGGGCCGGCCGAGCTGCTCGACTATCCGCGCGAAAGGCTGCGCGCCCTGCTGCTGGAGGAGGGGTCGCACACGGCGCATGTCGTCATCGTTGCGCGCGCGCTCGATATTCCGGTCCTGGGCGACCTCAAGGACATTTCCGCCATAGCGGAAGGCGGCGACCGCGTCGCCGTGGACGGCGAGAACGGCCAGGTCTTCATTCGGCCCGGCGCGCAGGTCGAGCAGAATTTTCTCCACGCCATGCAGATGCGGGAGGAGCGCCGGGCGCAGTTCGCTGTGCTTCGGGACAAGGCCGCGCGCTCGGTCGACGGCGTGGAGGTGTCGCTCAATATCAATGCCGGCCTGCTGATCGACATTCAGCAGGTCGCCGCCGTCGGCGCGGACGGCGTCGGCCTCTACCGCACGGAAATTCCCTTCATGGTCCGGTCGCGCTTCCCCGATGTGGAGGACCAGCAACGCCTGTACAGCCGGGCGCTGGACCTGTCCGAAGGGAGGCCTTTGGTGTTCCGCACGCTCGATATCGGCGGCGACAAGGTCCTGCCTTACTGGCGGCAGGCGGAGGAGGAGAACCCGGCCATGGGCTGGCGGGCGCTGCGGCTCACGCTCGACCGGCCGCAAATGCTCCGCCAGCAGCTTCGGGCCATGGTGCGCGCGGCTGCGGGCCGCGACCTGCATGTGATGTTTCCGATGGTGGCCGAAGTCTCCGAGTTCGAGCGCGCCAGGGCGGCCCTGGACGCGGAGATCGACCGCGAGCGAAGGCAGGGCCGGGACGCTCCGGCATCGGTTTTCGCCGGCGCCATGCTCGAGGTGCCGGCGCTGGTCTGGCAATTGCCGTCGCTGTTGCGGTTGACGGACTTTATTTCGGTCGGAAGCAACGACCTGTTGCAGTTCTTTTTCGCAGCCGACCGGGCAAATCCAAGGGTTTCGGCGCGGTACGATCTGCTATCGCCGGCGGTGCTGGCGTTCTTTGCCCACATCGTGGACAGCGCCGAGGGCGCAAACCGGCCGATCGCATTTTGCGGAGAGATGGCCGGAGGGGTGCTGGAGGCGATGACATTGATCGGCCTCGGTTTCCGGACGCTGTCGGTGGCGCCGGCTTCGGTGGGCCCGGTAAAGGCGATGCTGCGTGCGACAGAGGTTGCGCCGCTTGCAGATTATGTCCGGTCTCTTGCGGGCCTTCCGGATCGTACAGTCCGCGACAAATTGCGCGCCTATGCGCTCGACCATGACATTCCGTTGTAAGGGTGGATTTCGCGCTTGATTTGCGGCGACTCTGTCTGACATAATTCCAGATAAGGAGAGAAAGTTCGCGCGCCGATGCAAAGTTCAGGTGGATGGCATGCGCGATTGCGCGCAATTCGCATCCGGGCGAGAGGACGGCGCAATGCGTCGTCGGAAGTATATGAGCTT
Source organism: Alphaproteobacteria bacterium (assembly GCA_026706245.1). Lineage (GTDB taxonomy): Bacteria > Pseudomonadota > Alphaproteobacteria > Bin95 > Bin95 > Bin95. The sequence goes on along the minus strand of JAPOZD010000405.1, from coordinate 2,302 downwards.
CGTAACGAGGAAACCGTAGGCGCCTTTCTGCGGCGCTGCCGGCAGATGCGGCACGAAACGCTGAATCATGTCTCCCAAGCGTTACGAATACGAATACCTTACCTGAAAGCGATTGAAGAAGACGATTGGCGGGCGCTCCCTAATTCGGTTTATGCGAGGGCTTTTCTTCGCAGCTACGCCATCCATGTCGAGGCGGATCCGGACCAGGTGCTGACCCGCGCGGAAGCGTGGCTCGACTCACGGCCCGGGCCGGACACACCGCTGCCGCCGCTGCCTGCGCGCGACCGGTCCCTGCCCGGCGGCGCGCTGATAGGGGCCTCGGTGCTGCTGGCGATCGCGGTTTATGCCGGCTGGTACTATTTCAGTGTCGAGCAGCTGCGTGACGAGCGGGTAGTGGCCGCCATGCCGGAGCGGCTGGTGATGGAGCTTGCGCCGTCCGAGCGCGTGCTGGATATGCCTGCTGTCATTTCGCGGCCAATCGGTGGCTCGCCGGGTCCGGTGGAGCGGCCGTTGGCGGCGGAAGAGGCAGGGCGGGCGGCGTCCGACCCGGTCGAAGCCGATGACGACGTGGCGGAAGGGATAAGCCCGGGTCTGCCCGCCATTGCCGCGACGAGGCCGGAAGAGCCTTCCGTCCGGGAACGGGCGGGCAATGCTGCATCCGCTGACGACGGCATCGTGTTCCACGCCGTCGAGCCCGCCTATATCGAGGTTCGCTCTGTCGAGACGAACGAAGTGCTGGTGGAGCGGCTTCTGCGCGCGGGCGAACGGTATCGGGCGCCGGAAGGCCGCGGGCTGGTCCTGAGCGTCGGCAATGCCGGAGGACTGGAAATTACGGTGGACGGTATCCAGATTCCGAAGCTCGGGGAGTCAGGCGCCGTTGTGCGTCAGGTCCCGATCGACGCCGAGTTGCTGCTGCGAGGGCGGACCGGAGGCTGACAGGCCCTTTCCGGAGCGGGAAGCGGCCAGTGGAAACAAGCATCCCGAAGGTGCTGAATGAGCGTTCGTCCCTATCGTGACATCTATCGCCGGACCTCCCGGAAAATCCGGGTCGGGCCGGTCGAGGTCGGCGGCGATGCCCCGATCAGCGTGCAGACCATGACCAACACGCTGACCGGCGATGTCGCCGCGACGATCGCGCAGGTGCGCAGGGCCGCGCTGGCCGGCGCAGACATCGTCCGGGTGTCCTGTCCCGACGAGGAGAGCACCGCGGCGCTTGCGCAGATCGTGCCGGAAGCCGGCGTTCCCATCGTTGCCGACATCCACTTCCACTACCGCCGGGCCATAGAGGCGGCGAAGGCCGGAGCGGCCTGCCTGCGCATCAATCCCGGCAATATCGGCTCGGCAGCGCGCGTGCGCGAGGTGGTCCAGGCGGCGAAGGACCACGGATGCTCGATGCGGATCGGCGTCAACGCCGGCAGCCTCGAGCGTCACCTGCTGGAGAAATACGCAGAGCCCTGCCCGGAGGCGCTGGTAGAGAGCGCGCTGGAACACGCCCGCATTCTGGAAGACAACGACTTCTTCGAGTTCAAGATCAGCGTGAAGGCGTCCGACATCTTCCTGGCGACGGCCGCCTATCACGGACTCGCGGAAGCCTGTGACTATCCGCTCCATATCGGCATAACCGAGGCGGGCGGTCTGCGCACCGGCACGGTCAAGTCCGCCATCGGGCTCGGCTCGCTGCTATGGGCGGGAATCGGCGACACGGTGCGCGTCTCGCTGTCGGCGGACCCGGATGAGGAAGTCCGCGCCGGCTTCGAAATTCTCAAGGCCCTCGGCCTGCGCCACCGCGGTGTCAATATCGTGTCCTGCCCGTCCTGCGCCCGGCAGCAATTCGAGGTCATCGAGACGGTGGCCGTGCTGGAACAGCGGCTCGCCCACATCACGACGCCGATGACGGTTTCGGTCATTGGCTGCGTCGTCAACGGCCCGGGCGAGGCGCGCGAAACGGATATCGGCATCACCGGCGGCGGCAAGGGCACGCACATGGTCTATGTGGCCGGCCTGCCGCATCACCGCATTCAGAACACCGATGTCGTGGACCATCTTGTCGGGCTCATCGAGGAAAAGGCCCGGGAAATCGAAGCCGAGCGGGCGCAAGAGGCGGCCTGATGGCGAAGCTTCGTGCCGTTCGCGGCACCCAGGACCTGCTGCCGGAAGCCTGGGAGCGCCACCGCCATGTCGAGGAGACGGCGCGGCGCGTGACGGCCCTGTTCAACTATCGCAGCGTGGCGACGCCGGTCTTCGAGTTCACGGAGGTGTTCGCGCGCACGCTCGGCGAGACGTCCGATGTCGTCACCAAGGA
>JAPOZD010000445.1 GCA_026706245.1 Alphaproteobacteria bacterium | reverse complement strand
CCAGAGCCTGCCGCGCTGGACGGTGAACTCGATGTCCTGCATGTCCCGGTAATGGCGCTCGAGGAGGCCGCGGATGCGGGTCAGCTCGGCGAACGCGCCGGGCAGCGCCTCCTCCATCGAGGGCAGGTCCGGCCCGTGCAGGTCGCGCCCGGCAATCGTGAGGTTCTGCGGCGTGCGGAGGCCGGCAACCACATCCTCGCCCTGGGCGTTGACCAGGAATTCGCCGAAGAAGCGGTCGTCGCCGGTCGAGGGGTCGCGGGTGAAGGCGACGCCGGTGGCGCAGTCCCCGCCCATATTGCCGAACACCATGGCCTGCACATTGACGCCCGTGCCCCACTCCTCGGGAATGCCGTGCAGGCGGCGATAGGTCTGCGCGCGCGGCGTCCGCCAGCTTCGCATCACCGCGCCTACGGCCTCCCAAAGCTGGGTCCGTGGGTCCTGCGGGAAAGGCGCGCCGGTCTCCTCCTGCACGATCTCCTTGAAGCGGGCGACGAGGCCGCTCCAGTCATCGGCGTCGAGATCGGCGTCGGCATCCACGCCCTTCCCGTCCTTCAGAATCTCGATCTCTTCCTCAAACAGCCCGCGGTCCACGCCGAGCGCCACATCGGCGAACATCTGGACGAAACGCCGGTAGCTGTCGAAGGCGAAGCGCCGGTCGCCGGAGCTTGCCGCCAGCGCCTCCACCGTCCGGTCGTTCAGGCCGAGATTGAGCACCGTGTCCATCATGCCGGGCATCGAGACTCGCGCGCCCGAGCGCACTGAAACCAGCAGCGGGTCCGCCTTGCCGCCGAACCGCTTGCCGACCGCCGCCTCGACTTCCGCCAGCGCCGCCTCGACCTGCTCTTCCAGCCCCTCCGGATAGCGTTCGCCATCGGCATAGAAGCGGGTGCAGACCTCCGTAGTGAGCGTGAAACCCGGCGGCACCGGCAGGCCGAGCCGCGCCATCTCGGCAAGGTTGGCGCCTTTGCCGCCCAGGAGCGTATTCATCTCCGCGCGCCCCTCGGTCTCCGCACCCCCGAAGGCGTAAACCCAGCGGGTCATACTAGGATGCCCAATGCTGAACTCATGTTCGGAGACGTTCCGTTGTCTCCCCTCCGTCATGCCCGGACTTGTTCCGGGCATCTCCCTCGGGGGCGGTCGCAGTGGCTGAAGTGGATGCCCGGAACAAGTCCGGGCATGACGACATGGGGGCCGGGCATGACGGGAAGAGGGTCTGGTCAATCATCGTCGGCGCCATGCTTCAGCCCTCTATCCGGGAGAAGTCCGCAACGCCTGCGGTCGCGGCGCGGATGCCGGCGAGCAGCCGGAGGCGGTTGGCGCGGAGCGCGGCGTCTTCGGCATTGACCGTCACCTCGTCGAAGAACCGGTCCACCGGCGCGCGCAGGGTCGCAAGCGCCTGTGTCGCGGCGGAGAAATCCTCGGCCTCAATGGCGCGGGTGGCCGCCGTGCTCGCCCGCTCCAGCGCATCATGCAGGGCGCGCTCCGCCTCGACGGCGAAGGCCGACGGGTCAGCGTCCGCGCCATAGGAGGTGCTGTCCTTCTTCTCCTCTATGGCGAGGATGCTGCCGGCGCGCTTGCAGGCGGCCAGCAGGTTGGCGCCGTCCTCCTCGTCCACGAACCGTTCGAGGAAGGCGACCCGGGCCATCAGCCGCGTCAGGTCGTCCTCGTCGCCGAGCGCGAAGACGGCGGACACAAGGTCATGCCTTGCGCCGCGCTCACGCAGATGCGCCTTCAGCCGGTCCTCGAAAAAGGCGAACAGTGCGTCTGCGCCTTCCTCAGCCCCATAGCCTTCCAGCGCCGCCGCAATTGCCCGGCGCAGCGGCAGGCGCAGGCCGCCTTCCAGCACAATACGGACAATACCGAGCGCCGCCCGCCTGAGCGCGAACGGGTCGCGCGAGCCGGTCGGGCGCTCGTCGATGGAGAAGAATCCGGCCAGCGTGTCGAACTTGTCGGCGAGCGCGGAAGTGACGGACACCGGCGCGCTCGGGGCTTCGTCGCCCGGCCCCTGCGGCCGGTAGTGCGCCGCCAGCGCGTTGGCTATGTCGGCGTCCAGCCCTTCGCCGAGCGCGTAGTAGCGGCCCATCACGCCCTGCAATTCGGGGAACTCGCCGACCATGCCGGTCACTAGGTCGGCCTTGGCCAGACGCACCGCCTGGCGGCAGCGCGCGGCGTCGGCGCCGGGGACGAAGGGCGACAGCCATTCCGCCAGCCGCTCCAGCCGCCGGACCTTGTCGCCGACGCTGCCGAGCCTGGCGTGGAACACCACCCGGTCGAGTGCCGGCAGGCGGTCTTCCAGCCGGCGCATCCGGTCCTGGTCCCAGAAGAAGCGGGCGTCGGCGAGACGCGCGCGCAGCACGCGCTCATTGCCGGCCCGGACCGCTGCATTGCCGTCCGCCGCCTCGATATTGGCGGCGAACAGGAAGCGCGGTGCGAGCCCGCCCGCCTCGTCCTCCATCGGGAAATAGCGCTGGTGCGATTCCATGCTCGTCACCAGCACTTCCGGCGGCAGTTCGAGGAAGGCCGGGTCGAACTCGCCGACGACCGGCACCGGCCATTCGGTGAGGCCGGCGTTCTCGGCCAGCAGGCGTTCGGAGAGGCGCACGCCCTCCGGCGCGCCCTCCCGGATGCGCTGCATCCGCTCTTCGGCGTCGATCAGCACGAAGGCCGCCCGCAGCTTCGCCTCATAGTCGGCGAAGCCGGTGACGGAAAAAGGCTCCGGGGCCATGAAGCGGTGGCCCTGCGTGCGATTCGAGAAATCGAGCCGCGCTTCCGTGCCGTCGATCTCGATGCCGCCGGGCAGCGCCTCGCCGCCAAATATGGCCAGCACGCCCCGCAGCGGGCGCACATAGCGCATCGGCGCATCGCCCCAGCGCATGGATTTGGGCCAGGCGAGACCGCTCACGGCACCCGCCACGATCTCCGCCAGCACGTCGCGCGCCGGACGGCCCGGCACGCGGCGCACGGCGAACCAGAACTCGGCCTTGCCCTGTTGGCGGCGCTCGCATTCTTCCAGGCTCTCGAGGCCGGCCGCCTTCAGGAAGCCCTCCACGGCCCGGTCCGGCGCGCCGACGCGCGGGCCCTTGCGCTCCTCGGTGCGGTCCGGCTGGCGCTCCGGCAGGCCCTCGACGACAAGCACGATCCGGCGCGGCGTGGCGAAGGCGCGGGAGGCCCCATGCGCGAGGTTAGCTTCCTTGAGGCCGTCCAGCACCAGGCGCTCGAAATCGCGCCGCGCGCGGTCCTGCATCCGGGCCGGGATCTCCTCCGACAGCAGCTCGACGAGCAGTTCGCTCATGCCGCCGTATCCAGGTGGCCGCGCGAGCGGAGCCAGGCGCCGGCCGAAGCGCGAGCGAGCGTCCTGACCCGCCCGATATAGGCCGCCCGCTCGGTCACGCTCACCACGCCGCGCGCATCCAGCATGTTGAAGGCATGGCTCGCGAGGATGCACTGGTCATAGGCGGGCAGCGCCAGCCCCGCCTCCACCAGCGCCGCGCATTCGCGCTCGGCGTCGGCGAAATGGCGGAACAGCGCGTCTGTGTCCGCATGTTCGAAATTATAGGCGGAGAACTCCTGCTCGGCCTGATGGAAGACATCCCTGTAGGTGAGGCCCGCGCCGTTGAAGTCGAGGTCGTACACATTCTCGACCCCCTGCACATACATGGCGAGGCGCTCCAGCCCGTAGGTGATCTCGCCCGAGACCGGGTTGCAGTCATAGCCGCCGACCTGCTGGAAATAGGTGAACTGGGTGACCTCCATGCCGTCGCACCAGACCTCCCAGCCGAGGCCCCAGGCGCCGAGCGTCGGGCTCTCCCAGTCGTCCTCGACGAGGCGCAGGTCA
>JAPOZD010000292.1 GCA_026706245.1 Alphaproteobacteria bacterium | reverse complement strand
GGCCAACTGGCCTGCATTTTCCACTCGAAGTCCGCGGCCTGGACGGTGGTCGCAGCGCCTGCGAGGAAGGCAAGCGCGGCGACTGGACGCAACACAGGTTTCATTCCGGATCCTCCCGTATCTGCCAGGGCATGGCGGCTCAATTTGCCGCACGCCGAGGTGTTGACGAGCGGAAAGTGGATAGTATCGCCGGAGACGAGTCAAGCAGTTGGGGAGGGACGGCGCCGTGGCGCGGGCGGAAGCAAACGGGATCGAGATCGAATATGAAATGCGGGGTCCTGCCGGGGGCGAGCCGATCCTGATGATCGGCGGGCTCGGCATGCAGCTCATCTCCTGGCCCGACGCGCTGATCGACGGGCTTGGCGAGGCGGGCTTCCGGCCGATCCTGTTCGACAACCGCGATTGCGGGCTTTCCACCCGTTTCGAGGAGGCCGGGCTCGCGAATATCGGACGCGCCTTCAAGCAGGCGCGGGCGGGCGAGCCGGTCGATGCGCCCTATACCATCGAGGACATGGCCGATGACGGGGCCGGCCTGCTGGATGCGCTCGGCATCGAGGCTGCCCACATCTATGGAAGCTCCAATGGCGGGGCGATTGCGCAGCTCGTGGCGATCCGCCATCCGGCGAAGACGAAATCGCTCGCCTCGGTGATGGCGACCTCCGGCCGGCGCGGCCTGCCGCGGCCGAGCCAGGCTGCTTCCGAGTGGCTGAACGCGCCTCGCCCGGCGGATATCGACCGCGGGACCTTCATGGAGCTTGCCTGGGAGCAGAACCGGATCATGGGCTCGCCGGGCTTCCCGCGCGATGAGGCGGGCGTGCGCGCCCGGGCCGGCGCGCTCTACGACCGCGCCTACTATCCCCCCGGCCACGGCCGGCACCTGCTGGCGAGCATCGCTTCGGGCGACAGCCGCTGCGCCGCGCTCGGCGGCATTGCGGCGCCCACCGTCGTCATCCATGGCGCCAACGACCCGCTGGTGCCGGTCGGGCAGGGCGAGGACGTGAAGAACTCGATCCCCGGCGCGCGCATGGTCGTGATCGACGGCATGGGCCACGACGTGCCGGACGGCGCCGCGCCCCGGGTCGTCCGGGCGGTCGCCGAAAACGCCCGCCGCGCGGGCTGACCGCTCAGACCGCGAGCGCCCGGCGCATCAGGTCGAGCGCGGCCTCGGCGAAGCGCCACATATTCGCCTCGCGGCCGGCGTCGCCCGTCTCCAGCGTCTCGGCGAAGTCGATGGCGCCGGAGACCGCAAGACAGCTGTGTCCCGGCGCATCGCCGTAGCGGTTGCCGTCCGGGCCGGCGGCCCCCGTCTCCGCCAGGCCCCAGTCCGTGCCGAAAATCGTGCGCGCCTGCCGCGCCAGCAATTGCGCATAGGGTTCGGAGGAGGAGCGGATGCCGCGCATGTCTTCCTCGCCGATCCGCGCAAGCTCGCTTCGCGCGGCCTGGGTGTAGATCACGCCGCCGCCCTGGTAGTACCGGCTGGCACCCGGCACGGCCAGCAGCGCCGCCGAGACCAGCCCGCCGGACGAACTCTCGAACACCGCGATGGTCTGTCCGCGTTCCTTCAGCGCCGCGCCGATCTCCGCGGCCATTCCTTCCAGTCGGGCCATGTCCTCAATATCCCTCCGGCGTGCGGCGATGCCAGTCCGTCGCCTGTTCGCAGGCCCAGCCGATCCTGAGCGCCAGCGCCTCGTCGCCGTCGCGGGTGTTGACGAGCAGCGAGGTCGGCATGCCGGCGCGTGTGAACCCGTTGCGCAGCGCCAGCCCGGTAAGGCCGAGATAGTTGCCCATGCGGGTCACGGTCGCGGGCGTGGTCTTCTGGTCCACTTCCGCGACGGGGATCGCGGCGAAGCAGGCGGTCGGCGTCAGCAGCGCGTCGATCCCGTCCAAGGCGTCGTCGAAGGCCGCCATGATCGCCTCGCGGTCGAGCAAGGTCGCGACATAGTCCCGGGCCGGCAGCCGCCCGCCGGCCGCCACGCGCGGGCGCACATCGGGGTCCAGCTGCTGCTCCTCGTTGTCGATGATGTCCTTCAGGTGGGTGTAGCTCTCCGCGCCGATAATGTTGGCGACGAGCTCGGCGAAATCCGCCATCGCGCGCGGCATGGCGATATCGACGATATGCGCGCCGAGCTCTTCGAAGACGGCGAGCGAAGCGTCATAGGCCGCGAGGACCTCCGCGTCGAAGCCCGGCCGCTCGGAGTCCGGCATCCGCGCCAGGCGAAGGCCCCGCACGCCCCGGCGCAGCTCCGAGGTCGCGTCAACAGGCGCCAGCCGGCGGGTCTTCGGGTCGCGTGGATCGGGGCCCTGCATCGCTTCCAGCAGCCAGGCGCAGTCCTCGACCGCGCGGGCGAGCGGCCCCGGCGTGTCGAGCGTGTGCGAAAGCGGCAGCACGCCATGGGTGCTGATCCGCCCGACCGAGGTCTTGAGCCCGGCCGTGCCGCAGAAGGCCGCCGGCAGCCGCACCGAGCCGCCCGTGTCGGTGCCGATGCCGCAGGGGATGAGCCCGGCGCCGACGCCCGCGCCGGTGCCGCTCGACGAGCCGCCGGGTATGCGGTGGGTGTCTCGGTCCCAGGGGTTCCAGGGGGTGCCGAGCGAGTTGTTCGTGCCCCAGCCGCCATAGGCGAACTCGACCGTGTGGGTCTTGCCGACCACGACCATGCCGGCGGCGCGCAGCCGCTCGACAAGGGGGGCGGTGGTCGGCGAGATGCGCTCCTTCCAGATCGCCGCGCCGCCGGTCGTGACCCGGCCCTCCATGTCGCAGAGGTCCTTCACGCCGATCGGGATGCCGTGCAGCGGGCCGATGCGGTGTCCGGCCCGGATCGCCCTGTGCGCGGCTTCGGCGGCCTCGCGCGCCTCCTCGGCATAGACGGCGGCGAAGGCATGCAGCTTCGGGTCGAGGCTGGCGATGCGGTCCAGGCAGGTCTCGGTCACTTCCACGGGCGACAGCCGCCCGGCGGCGATCTCCGGGGCGAGCTCATGGATCGGGGCGAAGGGGTCCGACATGGGTCAGGGTCTCCTGAGGGAGGCGGGAGAGGCGCAGGATACGGCCATCGCCGCCCCGGTGCGAGCCGCCCGCGGTATGGCGCCGGCGGCGCGGCGGGGATAGCATCGCCGCCGGCGGAGAAAACCGGGGAGGGGAGGCCATGGCGGCATCCTTGCGGGGCAGGGCGGCGGTCGTCGGCATCGGCGAGACGGCCTATGAGCGCGGCTCGGACAAGAGCGCGCTGGCGCTGCAATTGGAGGCATCGCTGAAGGCCGTGGCGGATGCGGGGCTGGAGCCGAAGGACATCGACGGCATCCTGCCCTATGCCTCGGGCGCAGCCGTGGCCGAGGACTTCATCACCAATTTCGGGCTGGAGGACGTGACCTTCTCCGCCACCACGCCGATGGGCGGGGCAAGCTGCGTCGCGGCCATCCAAGCCGCGGCGATTGCCGTGGCGACGGGGCTCTGCCGCAATGTGCTGCTGCCGATCGGGCGGCGCGGCTATTCGGACTCGCGGGTCGCGTCGCGGGTCGGGGCCATGCCGCAATTCCATGTCGTCTCGGAGTTCGAGGCGCCGTCGGGAACCCTCGCCCCGGCGCAGCTTTATGCCCCCATGGCGCGCCGGCACATGGAGCTTTACGGCACGACGGCCGACCAGTTCGCCGAGGTCGCCGTCACCATGCGCCGCCACGCCATGCTGAACGACAACGCCATCATGCAGAAGCCGATGACGGTCGAGGACCATCATGCGTCCCGGATGATTTCCGACCCCTTCCGCCTCTTCGACTGCTGCCTGGAGAGCGACGGCGGCGCGGCGTTGCTGATGGGGGGGTTGATCGCGAACAGCCAGAGCGATGGGAGCACGC
>JAPOZD010000086.1 GCA_026706245.1 Alphaproteobacteria bacterium | reverse complement strand
TCGCCCGCCCCCTGTGCGCCCTCGCCCGCGAGTGAGCGCGGCCCGGCAGGTCGCCCGAACGCTGGAGAGCTGCTGTCAGGGCGTTGAGTTGTCCAATGCGTCCATCAGGGACTCTTCGTCGCTAACGGCAGGATCGCCGGTTATGTGCTTCAGGAAGCCCTTCGCAGCGCCGGGGGTCATTCGCACGATGGTGATACCACCGTCGGCTACATAAGTCCGATATTCGTCCCCCGGCCCAAGCCCGACTTCCCTGCATTGATCGGCGGGTAGTGTGATCCGACGCCCGGCGCTGACGCGCGGCATGCGTTCATCCTTTCCTGCACAGTTTTCTGCGTAAACGGTGTCCTCATTCTTTATCCGAATTCTACCGGCAGGGAATCAAGAGCCCCCGAGCCGCCACTCCAGCCGCTCGCCGGCGCGGAAGGGGAGGATGGTTTCGTCGCCGACATCCAGCGGGCCGGGGCCTTCGTTGGGGCTGCGCTCCAGCACGATGCGCGCCTCGTTCGGCGGGAGGCCGTAGAAAGCGGGGCCGTTCAGGCTCGCGAAGGCTTCCAGCCGGTCGAGCGCGCCTTCCTCGTCGAACACCTCCGCATAGACCTCCAGCGCCGTCGGGGCGCAGAAGATGCCGGCGCAGCCGCAGGCGCTCTCCTTGTCGCTAACGGCATGGGGCGCGGTGTCCGTGCCGAGGAAGAAGCGCGGGCTGCCGGAGACCGCCGCCCGGCGGAGCGCGTCGCGGTGGCGGCGGCGCTTGGCGACCGGCAGGCAATAGAGATGCGGGCGGATGCCGCCGACCAGGAGGTCGTTGCGGTCTATGACGAGATGATGCGGCGTGATCGTGGCGGCCGTCGGGCCGTCCGCTTCCTCGACGAACGCGACGCCGTCCGCCGTGGTCACATGCTCCAGCACGATCCTGAGTTCCGGGAAATCGCGCCGGAGCCCGGTCAGCACCGTCTCCACGAATACCGCCTCGCGGTCGGCGACATCCTCTTCGGGATGCGTCACCTCTCCGTGAATCAGCAGCGGCTTGCCGATCCGCTGCATCCTTTCCAGCACCGGGCTGAGCGCGGCGATGTCGGTCACGCCGTGGGCGGAGTTGGTGGTGGCGTGGGCCGGGTAGAGCTTGGCGGCGGTAAAGACGTCATCCTCCATGACCGCCGGGTCCAGCCCGTCCGTCAGGTAGCAGGTCATCAGCGGCTCGAAGCCCGAGTCCGGCGGCAGCGCGGCCCCGATCTCGTCCCGGTAGGCGCGGGCGCGGGCGCCGTCTGTCACCGGCGGCACAAGATTGGGCATCACGATGGCGCGGGCGAACTGCCGCGCCGTGAAGGGCACGACCGCACGCAGCACCGCCCCTTCGCGGAAGTGAACATGCCAGTCGTCCGGGCGGCGTATCTCCAGTCGGTCCATGGCCTCTCATCCCTTGCGCGGCGGGTCGGGAAAGGCGACAAAGGCGACCATCATGACCCCCGCCTGCATTCCCTTGCCCCACCGGGGCGTTCTGGCGCTTTCGGGCGAGGACGTCCACGGCTTTCTGCAGGGCCTGCTCTCGAACGACATGGAACGGGTGCGCGGCGGGCGCGCCATCTATGCCGCGCTGCTGACGCCGCAGGGCAAGTTCCTGCACGATGTCTTCGCGGTGGAATGCGAGGGGACGGTCTATCTCGACGCCGAGGCCGACCGTCTGGACGACCTCTCGAAGCGGCTCAGGCGTTACCGGCTCCGAGCGAAGATCGCCATAGAGGATGCAAGCGCCCGCTGGGCCGTGGAGGCCGCGCCGGAGGGAGCAGAGCATTTCGGCCTTGCCGGCGCCGGGCCGGGCGGGACCGCGCGTTCCGGCGGCGCCGTCGCCTATGTCGATCCGCGCGACGGCCGGTTCGGGGTGCGGTTGCTGCGCCCGGCGGACGAGCCGACCGGCCTGCCGGAAGGAGACTTCGCCGACTATGAGGCCTTGCGGTACCGGCTGGGCGCGCCGGACGGCTCACGCGACATGCCGGTCGGCCAGGCCTTCCTGCTGGAAAGCGGGTTCGAACGGCTGAACGGCGTGGACTGGGAGAAAGGCTGCTATGTCGGCCAGGAAGTGACCGCGCGCACCCATTATCGCGGCGCCGTGCGGAAGCAGCTCATGCCGGTGGCGCTCGACGGCCCGGTCGAGCCGGGCACGCGAATCGCGGTTGCCGGCAAGCCGGTCGGGGAAATGCGCTCTAGCCTGAACGGGCTCGGCCTCGCGCTGCTGCGCCTCGACCGCATCGGGGACGGCGCCGAACTGGAAGCCGGCGGCGCGCCCCTCCGGGTTCTCGAAACGGGACTCTGAGCCCGGATCAGCTCGGCACCAGCCCGCCATCCACGTTCCAGGCCTGCCCGGTGACATTGCGCGATCCCGGCCCGGTCAGGAAGACGCAGAGCGCCGCAATGTCCGCCGGATCGTTGCCGCGCCCGATCGGGATCGGGGCTTCCATGCTGCGTCGCATTTCCTCGGCTGAAATGCCGCGCGCGGCGGAACGGTCGCGGACGAGTTGCTCCACCAACGCGGTGAATGTGACGCCCGGACAGACGGCATTCACATTGATGTCGTATTGCCCCAATTGCTGGGCGGCAGTCTTGGTGAGCGAGATGACGGCGCCCTTGCTAGCGGCATAGGCGGCGTTCGAGGTGCCCTTGAAACCGCGGCCCGCTATCGAGGCGATATTGACGATTCGCCCGCCCCGGCCCTGGTCGATCATCCGCCGCGCCACGCTTTGCAGGCAGAAGAACACGCCCTTCGAATTGACCCGGTGGATGCGGTCCCAGTCCTGCTCGGTAAGCTCCATGATGTCCGCATGACGGGTGACGCCGGCGTTGTTGACCGAGGCGTCGAGACCGCCCAGTGCCCCGGCCGCGGCTTCCACCATCGCCTCGATGGAGGCGACATCGCCGCAATCGGCCTCGATCACGGCGCCCGCGCCGCCGCATGCCTCCGCGACGCGCTCGGCCGCCGCCCGGTCGATATCGGCAAGCGCGATGCGCGCGCCGGCCGCGGTGAACGCATGGGCACAAGCCTCGCCGATGCCGCTTCCGGCTCCGGTAATCAATACCGCCTTGTCCTTCGCCATTCCCTTTATTCCTCCAGTCTTGAGCGCAGAATCTCGTTCACCACTTTCGGGTTGGCCTTGCCGCCGGTCGCCTTCATCACCTGCCCGACGAAGAAGCCGAGCAGTCTGGTCCTGCCGGCGCGGTATTCGGCTGCCTTGTCCACCTCCCGGGTCAGCAATTCGTCCACGATCCCTTCCAACGCGCCCGTGTCCGAAATCTGCTTCAGTCCCCGCTCTTCGACAATGGCGGCGGCCGGCTTGCCGGTCTCCCACATGGCCTCGAACACCTCCCGGCCCATGCGCCCAGAGAGCGTGCCGTCGGCGACAAGGTCGATGAGCTCGCCGAGCCGGGCCGCCGGGATGGGTGCGTCCTCGATCTCCAGCCCTTCCCTGTTCAGCCGGCCGAGAAGCTCGCCCGCAACCCAGTTGGCCGCCTGCTTGGCGTCCCGACCTGCCGCGGCGGCTTCGAAATAATCCGCCCGGGCGCGTTCCGCCGTCAGCAGTTCGGCATCGTAGTCGGAGAGGCCGAGCTCCCCGGCGAAGCGGCGGCGACGCGCTTCCGGCAGTTCCGGCATGGCGGCGCGAATTTCCTCGATGAAGTCCTCGTCGAGTTCGAGCGGCAGCAGGTCGGGGTCCGGGAAATAGCGGTAATCATGCGCGTCTTCCTTGGTGCGCATGGCGCGGGTCTCGCCCCGGTCCGGGTCGAAGAGCCGCGTCTCCTGCTCGATTTCCCCGCCGCCCTCGATGACCTCGACCTGGCGCCGCCCCTCATATTCGATGGCCTCGCGCAGG
>JAPOZD010000005.1:20720-33472 GCA_026706245.1 Alphaproteobacteria bacterium | reverse complement strand
ATGTCGGCCATGTCGAAACGCCGCTGAGCGGCACCGCGCTCGGCGCCAAGGGGGCGGGCGAGGCCGGGACGGTCGGCGCGCCGGCGGCCGTCCTGCTCGCGGTGAACGACGCTCTCAGGCCGCTCGGCGCACAGGTCTCGAGCCTGCCGATCACGCCCGAAGCCATTCTGCGCGCCATCGCGGCGGCGGCCTGACGGGCAGGCGGGGCGGCCGGGAGGTGGAAAAAGCCCGCAGATTGGTTCGCTTCCTTTCCGGGGCTGACCTCAACGGGCTCGGCCTCGGCATGGGCGAACTGGTGGACATTCTGGAGGCGGCGTTCCGGGCGAAGGCGGCGGGCGGGGTCGCCATGCCGCCCAAGATCTTCTTCCACCGGGACGGGCCGCGCTTCTACAGCGCGATGGTCTCGGCCAGCCCCGCGCTCGGCTATGCCGGCTGCAAGTGGCAGAGCGGCGACCCGGACAACCCGGCGAGCGGCCTGCCCTACATCCAGGGCCTCTACATACTCACCGAGGACGCCACGGGGCGCATGCGCGCCGTGATGGACGCGGAGTGGATCACCGGCCGGCGCACGGCCGCCGCCTCCGCGCTGGTCGTCCGGCATCTGGCGAAGGCAGGCGCCCGCACCCTCGGCATTCTCGGCTGCGGCCTGCAGGCGCGGGCCCATCTGGAGGCGGTGCATGCCGTCCGGCCCAGGATCGACCGCTGTGTGTGCTACGACATCCACCCCGAACGCCGGCAACGCTTCGTCGCGGAGATGACGGGGCAGTTCGGCTTCGCCTCCGTCGAGGGTATGGACGGGCCCGAGGAGGTCGCCCGGAACGCCGATGTGCTGGTGACCGGCGGGCCGATCGAGAAGGACCGCCGGCCGGTCATCCGGCCGGACTGGATCCCGGCCGGCGCGCTGGTCGTCACCATCGACTATGACAGCTATGTCACCGACGAGGCGATCCGGGCGGTGGACCTGCTGCTGACCGACGATTTCGGCCAGATCGAGGATGCGCGTCGGAACGAGGGGAAGTTCCCGGCGGTGGACCGCGTGGATGCCACCGTCGCGGAGCTGGTGGCGCATGGCAGGGGCGCCAGAACCTCCGATGTGCAGCGGATTCTCGCCTTCAATCTCGGCATCGCGCTCGAGGACCTGGCGGTGGCGGTCGAGCTCCTGAAGCGGGCCGAACGGAGCGGCGCCGGGACGATGCTGCCCCTTTAGCCGCCGTGTCAGGGCAGGAGCAAGATCTTGCCGATATGCGCGCTCGATTCCATCAGCCGGTGGGCCTCCGCGGCCTGCGCGAGCGGGAAGCGCGCATGGGTCACGGCGCGGAGCGCGCCCGAGGCGAAGCGCGGCCAGGCGTAGTCCGAAACCTCCTTGCAGATGCGGCCCTTCTCCTCGACGGAGCGCGGCCGCAGCATCGAGCCGGTCACGACCAGTTGCTTGCGCTGGACGAGGCCGAAATTCACGAGCGCCTCCGAGCCCCGCATGAAGGCGACGAAGCAGAGCCGCCCGCCATGGTTCAGCAGTTCGAGCTGGCGCGGAATGTAGTCGCCGCCCACCATGTCGAGAATGACATCGGCCCCGCCCGCCGCCTCGCGCGCGGCCGCCACGAAATCCTCCTCGCGGTAGTTGATCGCCCGGTCGGCGCCGAGCGCCTCGCAGGCTGCGACCTTCTCCGCGCTGCCCGCGGTCGCGAGCACGGTGCAGCCCCAGGCCTTCGCGAGCTGGATCGCGGTCGTGCCGATGCCGCTCGAGCCGCCCTGCACCAGGAAGGTCTCGCCGGGCCGGAGCGCGCAGGCCTGGAAGACATTGGCCCAGACGGTGGCGTAGGTCTCCGGCAGGCCGCCCGCGTCGATGAGGTCCACGCCGTCCGGCACCGCCATGCACTGCGCGGCCGGCACGGCGGTGTATTCGCAATAGCCGTCGCCGGAGAGCAGCGCGCAGACGGGCTCGCCCGCTGCCCAGCCGGAGACGCCCTCGCCGATGCCGGCCACGGTGCCCGAGCATTCGAGCCCGATGATGTCGGAGGCGCCCGGCGGCAGCGGGTAGCTGCCGGCGCGCTGCATGCAGTCCGCGCGGTTGACGCCGGCTGCCGCGATGCGGATGAGCACCTCGCCGGGGCCGGGCCGGGGCACCGGGCGGCGTCCGGGCACCAGCGCCTCCGGGCCGCCGGGCACGGGCGTTTCGATCACGGTCATTTCGGCGGGCAATGCGTTGGCCATCTCGGTCCATTCCGGGTAAAGGGCAGGGGCCGGCGACATTCGCAAGCGGAGGCCCGCCATGCAAGACGAAGACGAGAAACCCCGCCCGCCGGACTATACGCTCGGCGACGACCTCTCCCGGCTCTCGGTGGGGGACCTGGAGGAACTCGCCGCACGGCTCCGCGCCGAGGCCGACCGCGTCGATGAGGAACGCGAGCGCAAGAAAAGCGCCATCGGCGGCGCGGCCGCCCTGTTCAGGAACTGAGCCGGGCGTGCTAGCATCGACGCTGACACAGACACGCAAGCGGAGGGCCGCGGGCCGTGAGAATCAAGGTCGATCCCGATCTCTGCGAGGGCCACAACCGCTGTTTCGCGCTGGCGCCGGACCTGTTCGAGGTCGATGACTACGGGCTGTCCAGCGCCGTGAATGACGGCGTCGTGCCGCCTGGCCGCGAAGAGCAGGCCCGGCTCGCCATCGACAATTGTCCCGAATTCGCGATTTCGGTCGTGGACGAGGACTGACGGGGGACAAACTTATGACCGACGCGCCGGAGACCTGTCCGGTCCACGACTGGGCGACCGACTACGACATCTTCGACCCCGGCTATGTGCGCGACCCCGCGCCGGTCTGGGACGAGTTGCGCGAGCGCTGCCCGATTGCGCACACGGAGCGCTGGGGCGGCTCCTGGATGCCGACGCGCTACGAGGACCTGCAGCAGCTGGTCAAGATGGTGCCGGCGCTCTCCTCGCGCTCGGCCGTGGTGGTGCCGCCCTCGCCGGAGCTGCGCGAGGTGCTGGTGGCGGAGGCCAAGAAATACGGCAGCGAGAACCCGCCGATCACCGCCGACCCGCCGGAGCACCAGCCCTTCCGGCGGCTGATCCTGCCCTTCTTCTCGCCGCGCGCGGTGGAGGAGCAGATCCCCTATACGCGCGAACTCTGCAACAGCCTGATCGACGGTTTCGCCGGCAAGGGCGAGGCGGACGCGGCGGCGGACTATGCCCAGCAGATCACGCCGCGCGTTATCGCGCATGTGCTCGGCATCGACCCGGCGCGCGCCGACGACTTCGTCACCTGGGTGCGCGGCATTCTGGAGCTCGGCCAGACGCAGCCGGAAATGCGCATCAAATATCGCGGCATCATCCGCGACTTCTTCCAGGAGATGGTGACCGAGCGGCGCAGGAACCCCCGCAATGACGCGATCTCGACCCTGATAGAGGCCGAGGTCGCGGGCGAGAAGCTGGACGACTACAAGGTCGTGGGCGTGTGCTTCCTGCTGCTGGTGGCCGGCATCGACACCACCTGGAGCTCGATTTCCGCCTCGCTGCTGCATTTCGCGACGCATCCGCAAGACCAGGCGCGGCTCCGGGCCGAGCCGGAGCTGCTGCCGATGGCGGTGGAGGAGATGCTGCGCTTCTATTCCCCGGTCACCATGGGCCGCAAGGTGATGGAGCCGGTAGAGGTCGGCGGCGTCGATATGAAGCCCGGCGACAAGGTGCTGCTCAACTTCCCGGGCGCCAACCGCGACCCGGCGGCGTTCGAGAAGCCCGACGAGGTGATCCTCGACCGCAAGCGCAACCGCCACATGGCCTTCGGCCTCGGCATCCACCGCTGCGCCGGCTCCAACCTCGCGCGGATGGAGATGCAGGTGGCGCTGCGCACATGGTTCGAGCGCATCGGCCCGTTCGAGCTTGTCGACCCGGACGCGGTCACCTGGGCCGGCGGCCAGGTGCGCGGCCCCCGCACGGTGCCGGTCCGCTTCGCCGCCGCCTGAAACCGAACCGCCGCGCCCGAGGGAGGCCGCGCCCATGACTGACAGCCCGGCCCGTTGCCCGGTCCATGACTGGGCCAGCGACTACGACATCTTCGACCCGGACTATGTCCGCGACCCGGCGCCGGTGTGGGAGGAGCTGCGCGGGCGCTGCCCGATCGCGCATACCGAGCGCTGGGGCGGCTCCTGGCTGCCGACGCGCTACGAGCACCTGCAGGAGATGGTGAAGATGGTGCCGGCGCTCTCCTCCGCCTCGCCGCTGGTGGTGCCGCCCTCGCCGGAGATGTTGGAGATTCTGGAGGCGGAGACGGAGAAGCACGGCGAGACCAGCCGCACCCCGCCGATCACCTCCGACCCGCCGCGCCACCGTCCCTACCGGCGCCTCATCATGCCGCTGTTCAGCCCGCATGCGGTGGAGGAGCACATCCCCTACACGCGCACCCTCTGCAACCGGCTGATCGACGGCTTCGTCGCCGAGGGCCGGGCGGACGCGGCGGCGGACTATGCGGAGCAGATCACGCCGCGCGTCATCGCGCATATCCTCGGCATCGACCCGGCGCGCGCCGAGGAGTTCGTCGGCTGGGTGCGCGGCGTGCTGGAGATCGGGCTGACCGAGCCGGAGGAAGCGGTGCGCTCGCGGACCGCCATCCGGGCCTTCTTCCAGGAGATGGTGACCGAGCGGCGCGAGCGGCCCTGCGGCGACGCGATCTCGATGCTGATCGACTCGGAAGCCGAGGGCGAGAAGCTGACCGACTACCGGATTCTCGGCATGTGCTCGCTGCTGCTGATCGCGGGCATCGACACGACCTGGAGCGCGATCTCCTCCTCGCTGCTGCATTTCGCGACCCATCCGGCGGACCAGGCGCGGCTCCGGGCCGAGCCGGACCTTCTGCCGACTGCGGTGGAGGAGCTGCTGCGCTTCTACTCGCCCGTCACCATGGGCCGCATCGCGACCGAGCCGGTGGAGATCGACGGGGCCAAGATCGGAGAGGGCGACCGGGTGCTGCTCAACTTCCCTGGCGCCAACCGCGACCCGGAGGCGTTCGAGCGCGCCGACGAGGTGGTGCTGGACCGCGAGCGCAACCGCCACATGGCCTTCGGCCTCGGCATCCACCGCTGCGCCGGCTCCAACCTCGCCCGCATGGAAATGCAGGTGGCGCTGCGCACCTGGTTCGACCGCATCGGCGAGTTCGAGCTGGAGGACGCGGACGCCGTCACTTGGGCCGGCGGCCAGGTGCGCGGGCCGCGGCGCGTGCCGGTGCGGTTCGGGGCCGCCTGAGGCCGCCGGCCTCAGCCGAGCGCCGTCAGCGCCGCTTCGCGGGTTTCGTAATGGTCGATGACGGAGGTGAAGCCGCCCATGTCGATGATCGACCGGCATTCCGGCAGCAGCGCGGCGAGGACCATCCGGCCGCCCTTCTCCTGGCAGAGCTTGGCCGAGACCAGCAGGGCACGCATCCCGCTGCTGTCCACATAGCCCATCTGCTCGCAGTCCAGCACGATGCGGGCGCTGCCGCGCCCGACGGCGGCGAAGATCCTCTCCGTCAGGATCGGCGCGTTCCTGCCCTCCAGCCGCCCGTCCACCGTGAGCAGCACCGTGCGTTCCAATTGCCGCTCCGCGATGGCGAACCCGTTCCCGTTTTCCGGCTCCCGGGGGTCTTCGGCGGCGGGGGCGGCAAGCGCGGCCTCGACGGTCTCGGGGCAGTCGAGGACCATCAGCAGGCCGGTCGTGTCCAGGATCGACCGGCATTCGGGCCGGAGCCCCGCGACGGAGAACTCGCAACCGATCTGGATGCACGCCCTAGCGCCGAGCAGCAGGGCCCGGAGCCCGGCGCTGCTGATATAGGCGACCTCGCGGCAATCCATCACCACGCGGCCGGGGCCGGTCCTGGCGACGGCGGCGATCCTGGCTTCCAGCTCGGGCGCGCCGATTGCGTCCAGCCGCCCGGCCGGGGAAATGACGACGGCCGGGCCCTCGTTCCGCTCCTCGATCTTCATCGCGCCGAATCCGCCATCGCCGGCCCTTCGATGCCCCCGGGACAGGCGGGGACTATACAGGGATATGCGGGAATTGACACGGGCGCCGCTGCGGGGAAACTGCTGCGGAAACGGATTTGCGGGTTTTTCCGGAGCCTGCCGCCCGGATGGCGGGCGCATGTCTCGACCCGCGCGCGCCGCTGTTGTAGCAATGCGGGATGCAGGCGACGGGAGAGCCGACGACATGGCCCCAGATACTGGCGACAGCGCCCCCCTGATCCGACCGACCCGCGCGCAGGCCGAAGAGGCGGTGCGCACCCTGCTGCGCTGGGCGGGCGACGACCCCTCCCGCGAGGGCCTTGTCGGCACGCCGGACCGGGTGCTCCGGGCCTATGGCGAGTTCTTCGCGGGCTATGGCGAAGACCCGGTCAGCGTGCTGGAGCGCACCTTCGAGGAAACCGCCGACTATGACGAGATGATCGTGGTGCGCGACATCCGCCTGGAGAGCCATTGCGAGCACCACATCGTGCCGATCGTCGGCAAGGCCCATGTCGGCTACCTGCCGGCCGGGCGCGTGGTCGGCATCTCCAAGCTCGCGCGCGTCGTGGACATCTTCGCCAAGCGCCTGCAGATCCAGGAGAGGCTCACCACCGAGATCGCCGACGCCATCGACCATGTGCTGAGGCCGCGCGGCGTGGCGGTGGTCATCGAGGCCACGCATATGTGCATGTCCACGCGCGGCATCCACAAGACCGAGTCGTCCACCGTGACCAGCCGGATGCTCGGCGGCTTCCGCACCGACCCGACCACGCGGCGCGAATTCCTCACCATGATCAGCAGAGGTAGAGATTCCGTCTGAGCCGCGCTAACCTTTCCGGCGACAAACCGCCGGAGGGGAACGCGATGAGCTACACGCTGGACCAATTCGCCGCCGAATGCCGCGAGGCGCTGGCCGCCGACAGCGGGAGGGCCGGCAGGGAGGGCGTGCTTGCCTGCGTGAAGAAGGCGCTGGCCAGCCCGGAGTTCCTGGAAACCCATCTCGGCCCCGACGCCACGGCCGAGCGCGAGATCATCTACGAGGACCCGGATTACGGCTTCTGCATCTGCGCCCATGTCTATCAGGGCGCGCGCACCAGCGGGCCGCACGACCACGGGCCCACCTGGGCGATCTACGGCCTGGCGTCCGGCGAGACCGAAATGACCGACTGGCGCATCGTCGAGCCGCCGGCGGACGGCAGGCCCGGCAAGGTTGCGCTCTCCCGCGTCTATGAGATGAAGCCGGGCGACGCCTTTCTCTACGATATCGGTGATGTCCACGCGCCGCGCCGGATGTCGTCGAGCCGCCTCATCCGCATCGAGGGCTGCGACACCATGAAGGTCCAGCGCACGCCGCTGATGGCGGTGGAAGACGCGGACGCCGCGGAATGAGCCTGCGGATCCGCCGGCTGACGCCGGTCTTCGCGGGCGAGGTCTCGGGCGTCGATACCACCCGCCCGCTGCCGCCGGGCGCGGCGGAGGAGATCGACGCCGGCATGGCGGAGCACGGCGTGCTGGTGTTCCCCGGCCAGGCGCTGACCGACGAGCAGCAGGCGGCGTTCAGCCAGAATTTCGGCAGGCTCGAAATGCCGTCGGCGGTGTCCAACATCACCAAGGAGCATGAGCGCCGGCTCGGCCCCGCCATGGCGGACGTCTCCAACCTGACAAAGGAGCACCGGCCCTTCGACCGCGAGGACCGGCGGCGCATGTTCAATCTCGGCAACCGCCTCTGGCACTCGGATTCCTCCTTCCGCGCGGTGCCGGCGAAATACTCGCTGCTCTCCGGCCGCGCCCTGCCGGCGAGCGGCGGCAACACCGAGTTCGCCGACATGGCGGCGGCTTATGACGCGCTTGACGGGGCGATGAAGGCGCGGATCGAGGACCTTGTCTGCGAGCATTCCCTTCTCTACTCGCGGGGCCGGCTCGGCTTCGAGGACCTGACCGAGGAGGAGAAGGCGAATTTCCGCCCCGTGCGCCAGGCGCTGGTGCGCGTCCACCCGGCCAGCGGGCGCAAGTCGCTCTACCTCTCCGCCCATGCCGGCAGGATCGTCGGCTGGCCGGTGCCCGAAGGCCGCCTCCTGCTGGAAGACCTCACCGAGCACGCGACGCAGAGGCAGTTCGTCTATGCCCATGAATGGCGGGTCCATGATCTCGTAATCTGGGATAACCGGCGCACCATGCACCGCGCGCGGCCCTTCGATGACGTCAACGAGGTCCGCGATGTGCGCCGCACCACGGTGGCCGGCGAGGAGATGACGGCCGCCCAGGCGGCGTAAAGGCGGTGCCCGACAGCGGCGGACCGGCGCCCAACCCGGCGGAACGGCTGGCGGCGTTTGCGGCGGGGCTACGTGCCGGGGACGTGCCGGCGGCGGTCCGGGAGCGGGCGCGACACCTGATACTCGATGCGCTCGGGGTGGCGGCGGCCTCCAGCCGGCAGGCGTTCGCGCGCGTCATGCTGGACGGCTTCCGCGCGGCCGGCGGGGCAGGCGACTCCGGCGTGGTGGCGATGGGCGCGCGGCTCTCGCTCCGCGATGCGGCGGCGCTCAATGCCGCGCTCATTCACGGCCTCGATTTCGACGATACCCATCCGGGCGCGGTGGTGCATTGCACGGCCGTTTCCCTGCCCGCCGCGCTGGCGCTGGGCGAGGCCCGCGACGCGCCGGGCGCCGAGATTTTGACGGCCTACATTGCGGCGATGGAATGCGCCGCGCGGATCGGCCTTGCCGCCGACTACGGCTTCCACCGGCGCGGCTTCCACGCCACCGGGATCGCCGGGCATTTCTCCTCGGCGCTTGCGGCCGGGCGGCTCATGGGCCTCGATGCGGCCGCGCTCGCCTCGGCGCAGGGCGTGTGCGTCTCGACGGCGGCGGCAAGCCGCGAGTTCTGGTCGGACGGCGCCTGGAACAAGCGCCTCCATCCCGGCTGGGCGGCGGAGGCCGGCATTACCGCGGCGGGCCTTGCCGGCGCCGGCTTCAAGGGCTGCGAGCGCCCCTATGACGGGCGCTTCGGCCTCTTCCGGATGCTGATGGGCGAGGAGGCTGAGACCGTCGATTACGCGCTTCTGGCCGGCGGGCTGGGCGCGCGCTGGGAGTTGCTCGAATCCGCCGTCAAGCCCTTCCCGACCTGCCACTACACCCATGCGATCATCGACAGCGCCATCGCGCTCCGCCGGGAGCACGGCCTCGAGGCGGACGACATCGCCGCCGTCACCGTGCTGGTGCATGAGGATCTGATTGCGCCGCTGATGGAGCCGGAAGCCCTGAAGCGCAGCCCGCCGGAGGACTACGCGGCCCGCTTCAGCGCGCCCTGGGCGGCGGCCTGCGGCCTTGCGCTCGGAAGGCTCGGCCTCGCCGAACTGGAGCCGGACGCGCTCTCGGACCCGCAGGTGCTGGCGCTGGCAGCCCGGGTCGGGTGCCGTCCCGACCCGGACTCGCTCTTCCCGCAATATTTCTCCGCCGGCGTCGAGGTCGAGACCCGCTCGGGGGCGTGCTTCCGGCATCACGAGCCGGTCAATCGGGGCGCCGGGGACCGGGCGCTCGCCAATGCCGAAATCGTGGAGAAATTCCACGCCAACGCCGCCCCGGCGCTGGGCGAGGCACGGGCCGGGGCCATGGCCGCCCGTGTGCTGGACATGGAGCGCCTGTCCGGACGGGAGCTGATGCGGGAGCTGACACCGGCGTCGGAGGGCTGCGACTTGTGATGGATACCGCCCTGCCGACGCGCCGCCCGGCACTGTTGAGCGACGGGACCCTAGCCAGTGCGGTTCTGCCATGCTTCAATCCGGTAATGCAGGGGGCCTACGCAACCGAATGCGCGACAAGGAATCGCCGCCGCCAAGCCGCGAACCGCGCATGTACCGCGGGCGATCGCTGGCTCATAGGCTGCAACGCCTCG
Organism: Alphaproteobacteria bacterium; assembly: GCA_026706245.1. Lineage (GTDB taxonomy): Bacteria > Pseudomonadota > Alphaproteobacteria > Bin95 > Bin95 > Bin95. The sequence goes on along the minus strand of JAPOZD010000005.1, from coordinate 23,609 downwards.
AACCGACAAGCAACAGGCGACCAGGGAGGAACAACGCCATGACGCTTTCTCGACGTGATTTTCTGCGTATTTCCGCAGACTACGGGACGAAGGCGGCTATTTTTGCCGCTGTTGCCGGAACAACGTCCGCCACGCTCATCAGCCAGTTCGCGGCCAAGGATGCGCAGGCTGCCAAGAAGGCCAAATACACGATCCGCCATGGCGTCAGCGTGGTAAATCCGAAGAATGAAGAATTCCTGCAGACCCGCGCCTATGACTTCGCCAAATGGATCGAGGAAGGATCGGACGGCGAAATCGCCGTGCAGACCCTCGACAGCGGCCAGGCCTGCGCGGAAAACCAGTGCGTCGAGCGGGTCGGGGCCGGCGTGCTCGATATGGGCAACTCCTCGGCGCAGAACGCCGCCGCCGTCACCTACCACGCGCAGGCGCTCGACTGGCCGTTCCTGTGGCGGGATCCGCAATCGCTTCTCAACCTGCTGCACGATCCGGCCATGAACCCGGTTTACCGGGATGTCTTTCGGAACAAATACGGCATCGAGTTCCTCTATTGCACCAACGAGCTGCGCGACATCTTCATGGGGCTGAAATACAGCGACCTGCCGGAGGTCCGTCACCCGGACGGCCTGAAAGGCCGCAAACTCCGGATCACCAACTCCACCATGATCCAGAATTTCGCCGAGTCGCTCGGCATGAGCCCGGTGCCGCTCGCCTGGACCGAGACGCTGGAAGGCATGAAGTCCGGCGTCGTCGATGGCATGGAGACCTGGGGCGGCGCGGCCGCGAGCTTCGGCATGACCAAGGTCACGGCTCAGGTGCTCGAACTGGACTTCTGCCCCGGAACGGGCTCCTGTTTCATGAATTTGCGGGCGATGGAGCGCATGCCCGGGCGCCTGCAGGACGTGGTTCGCGAAGCCGCCCGCAGGGCGAGCGAAGAGTCGTATCACAATCTGCTGGTCGCGCTGAACACCGTCACCGGCGCCGGGCCGAACCCGACGCCGGAGAGCAACTATGTGCAGCTGCAGGACACGATGCGCCATGTCCGCCTGAGCGAAGACGAGATGGAGGCATTCCGCGAGCGCGGCTCGGTCGAGCGCAACGGGGAGATCTACAGCGGGATCCGCAAGGAGCTGGACGACTTGGCGGGCCTCGATGTGTTCGGCGCTATTGCCGAGTTCGAGGAGAAAGTCCGCGGCCAACCGCTGAATGCCCAGAAGTGGTGGTAGTCGCGTAGCGGGACCCCGGAAGCCGTCAGGCTTCCGGGGGCTCTTTCATTCTTTTCCGGACGGAAATCCCGGACTGCCTGGCGGCGTCCGGGAAAGCGGGTGTGTCTGATGGGCCAGCGATTCGACGACCTGATTACCTGGATCGAAAAGGCGGTGATGCTGCTCGCCTATCTGACGATCATTCTGGTGGTGGGGCTGGAGACGATCCGGCGGATGATCACGGGCGAGCAGGCAGCCTGGGGGCCGGAGATCGCCATGGGCGCGTTCGTCTGGCTCTCGTGGTTCGCCATGTCCGCCGGCGTGCGCACCGGCGCGCATCTCTCTTTCACCACTGTGCGGGAACGCATGCCCCCCGGGATGCGCCAGGGCGCGGAGGTCTTCGACTGCCTGCTCTGGTTCGTGCTGGGCGCTGTCGTCATCGTCGCGTCGTGGGACGTCGTGATGCTGAATGAGCGCTTCAACATCAAGATCTTCGGCACCGACATCCCGATCGCCGCGATCTCCATCGCCGTGCCGCTCGGCTGGGGCTTCACCATGGTGCGGGTGTTCCAACAGTTGGTCCGGGTGTTGCAGGGCAAGACCGGCCCGCATATCGCGGCGGAGGAAATCCGATGAGCGAAGGCGATCTTTCGACCCTGCAACTCATCGTGGATTGGCTCCGCGAGGTTCTGAACGTCTGGAACATCACCGCCATCGCCGTCCTGCTGTTCTTTCTCGGAACCCCCGTCGTGCTGGTGCTGGCCGCCTGGGTAGTGGCGTCCTCCTATTTCATCGTGGAGTTCCCGCTGACCAATGTCGGCATAGCGGCGAACGACTCGATCAAGAACTTCATCTTCCTGGCCGTGCCCCTGTTCGTCATCACCGGCGACTTCCTGACGGAGGGCGGCATCAGCCGGAGGCTGATCGCGTTCTCGCGCTCCTGCGTCGGCTTCATGCATGGCGCGACGGCCGCGACGGCGATGTTCTCCTGCGGCCTGTTTGCGGCGATCTCCGGCTCCAATGCCGCGACCGCGGCGACCATGGGGCGGCTGCTCGGGCCGGAGATGGTCGAGCGCGGCGTCAGTCCGGGCCTGTCGGGCGCGATCATTGCGGCGGGCGGCACCGTCGGCGTCATCATCCCGCCGAGCGTGATCTTCCTGATCTACGGCGTCACGATGGAGGTGCCGAGCGTCGACCTGTTTATCGGCGGCATGATTCCGGGCCTGCTGATGGTCATAGCGCTGATCGGCAGTGCGGTGGTGCTGACAGGAAAGGTGGAGCCCGGGATCGGGCTGCGTAACCTGAGCCCCCGGCGGATCGTCGAATCGGCGTTTGCGGCCTGGGCGGGGTTTATCGCGATCGGGGTGATCTTTTTCGGCATTTACTGGGGCTATTTCAGCCCGACGGAGGCAGCCGGAGTCGTCGCCATCTACTGCTTCATCGTCGGCTCCGTGCCGTTCCTCGGCGGCCGGCTCCACCTGCGCCAGATTCCGGGCATCATGCTGAACAGCGCGCGGCTAGCCGGTCTGCTGGTGCCGCTGGTGGTGTTTTCCATCCAGTTTCAACAGGTCTCCAGCGTTATGGGCCTGCCGGTGGCGATCCAGGACTTCGTGCACGGCCCCGCCGCCCCCAGCGCCCCGGCCGAGCTGCGCCCCCCCCGCGCGGCGCTGCACCTCCACGCCGACGG
>JAPOZD010000005.1:13330-20710 GCA_026706245.1 Alphaproteobacteria bacterium | reverse complement strand
CGATCCAGGACTTCTTGGGCGACCTCGGCGAGAACTACGGCACGACGGTGCTGATCGCCGTCATGATGGTGTTGATCCTGCTCGTGGGCGCGATCACGGAATCGGTTGCCGTGGTCCTCATTCTCGGTCCCATCCTCGCACCGGTGGCGGAGAGCATCGGCATCGATCCGATCCATTGGGGCGTGGTCTTCGTCGTCGGCACCACGATCGGGTTCATCACACCGCCTTACGGCCTGAACCTGTTCGTTGTTTCGGGGGTCCTGAGGATCAACTATGACCTGATCATCCGGCAGATCTTCAAATTGCTGATCCCGCTGATGATCGTGTGGACCATCGTGACGGCGGTGCCCTGGCTGTCTCTGGTGCTGCTCGGGGGTTAGGGGCAATGAGCGATGAGTGAACGCAAGGAAGCGACCGAAACGCTGTTCAGGGCGTTCGCGAAAGGCTTCGCGAAGAAGGACACCGCGCTGGTTGCGCCGACGCTGGCGGATGATTTTGTCTGGAGCCAGCCGACAGGCGAGGACTTTGTCGGCAAGGAAGCCGCCTTGCAGGCCATGGCCGACCGCTGGTCTCAGCCGGGCGGCGGACCGGTGTTCGGCAATGGCGGTTTCGAGGTGTTCGGCGATACCGTCATCCAGACCTACGAGGTGACGGCCGACGCGCCGGGCGGCGGCAAGAGGACCCTGCGCGGCATGGACATCTACAAGGTCCGCGACGGCCTGCTCACCCGAAAGGACGCCTTCTGGAAGCAGCTGGGGTAGCATTGTTTGCGCGGGGCTCGCGGCGCCCGTTATCCTCTTCGCCCGATCCGAAATTCCTGCAAGGCGAACCTCATGACCGGCGAGACGGCCCTCTATGAACGAGACGGCGCGATCGTCACGATCACGCTCAACCGGCCCGAGAAGCTCAACGCCTTCGACGATGCGGCGGTGGAAGCACTGTCGGAGGTGCTGGCCCGCTTCGACACCGACCCGGACGCCAATGTCGCGATCCTGCACGGGGCGGGGCGCGCCTTCTCCACCGGGGCGGATGTGCTGCGCCGGCAGCTGCGGCCGCGCGAGGAGCTGGAGCGCTTCGGCGGCCCGCAGGGGCGCGGGGCGGATTCCGGGCGGCTCTTCACCCATGCCGTCAACTGGAAGCCGGTGGTGGCCGCCGTGCATGGCTATGTCATGGGGCTTGCGGTCGGCATTGCGCTCGACTGCGACCTGCTGGTGGCCGAGGCCGGCACGCGCTTCCAGATCACCGAGACCTCGCGCGGCCTCGGCGGCTCCGTCTATTGGGGTCTGATGCGGCTGAGGGGCGCCGGCGCCTTCGGCGACGAGGTGGCGCTGACCGGGCGCTGGTTCACGGCCGAGGAGGCCGCCGCGGCCGGCGTCATCAACCGCCTTGCGCCCGCCGGCGGTCATCTCGAAGCCGCCCGCGAGCTTGCGGAGACGCTGAACGCCAACCCGCCGCTCAGCGTACGCTCCACGGTGCGGGCGCGCCGGCGCGAGATTGCACGCGTGCGCTCGGAACTCTCCGCGGCGGCGCAGCCGGAACGGCTCTATCTGACCGAGGATTTCCACGAGGCGGCGCTGGCCTTCAAGGAGAAGCGCCCGCCCCGCCCGTTCAGGGGCCGCTGAGCGGGTCGAGTCCTTCCATTACCGGGCGGAAGCCGATCAGGATGTGCTTCAGCCCGGCCGGGCGGCTGTGGCGGGCGGCCGGGCGGCAGACGCCGCAGCCGCTGTCGTCCCAGGACCCGCCCTTGACCAGGAAACGCCCCGGCCGGGCCTCGGTCGCGGTCCACTCGAAGACCTGGCCGGCGGCGTCCAGCAGGCCGAAAGGAGAGGCGCCCTCCGGAAACCGGCCGACGGGCAGGGTGTCGAACGGCCCGCCGTCATGGCTGTTGAGGCGCCCGGGCGCATAGTTGCCGCCCCAGGGGAACCGGCGGCCGTCCGCGCCGCGCGCCGCCTTCTCCCATTCGAGCTCGGTTGGCAGCCGCCAGGCGCGCCCGGTGCGCGCGGAAAGCCACGCCGTATAGGCCCGCGCGTCCTCATGCGAGACCAGCACGACCGGGTGTTGCGCCCGGCCTTCCGGCGCCCGCCCGCCGGCCCAGGCATGGCGGCGTGTGCGGGGGTAGGGGTGGATCAGACCGTAGCCCTTCCAGGTTTCGGCATCGACATCGGGGGCCCTGTGCCCCGTCTCGGCGACGAAGGCCGCATATTGCGCATTGGTGACGGGCGTGCGGGTGATCCGGAAGCCCGGCAGGCTCAGAGTCCGGCGGTCGCGCTCGCCGTCATACCAGCCCTGGCGGCGGGTGACCGAATGGCCGTAGGCGGCTTCGTCCAGCCGGTAGGCGGCCTCCCGCTCCGCTGCATCTGAACCGGCGATGAAGGCGCCCGCCGGCACCGGCACCGTTTCCGGCGGGTCCGCGGCCGCCGTTCCAAGCGCCGCCAGAATCAGTGCTCCCGCCAGCGCGACACGCATCTCTCCGTCCCCTTTCCGACGGTCAGGCGAGCCTGCCTGCGCGGCGCGCGCAAGGGGCGCTCACGCAGTTGTGACCGGAAACGTCCATTCTTCCGGGCGACCATATCGGTTAGCATGACGGCAGGCGATTTCCGGATCGTCCGGCGCATTATCGGGAAAACCAAAATCGGGAGAACTGCCATGAAATCCTATAGGGCCCGTCTGCTTTCCACGGCGGTAGTCAGTGTTGGCATGGCTGTCGGCGCCGTCGGCGCGGCCAGCCTCGCCGGCACCGCCTACGCCGCCTGCAAACCCGCCGCCTGCGCGTGCAACCCCTGCAAGCCGGAATGCGTGTGCAATCCCTGCAAGCCTGCTTGCGGCGCCTGCAGCCCCTGCAAGCCGGCCTGTGGCGCGTGCAATCCGTGCAAGCCGGCCTGCGGTGCGTGCAACCCCTGCAAGCCGAAAAAGGCCTGCGGCGCCTGCAATCCCTGCAAGCCCAAGAGCAACTGAGCCTTCATTCGCAGCGGCCGGCCTTCGGGCCGGCCGCGCTTTTCCGGGACCGCGGCGCCGCAAGGCGCCGCGCCCGTCTCAGGCGGCGTCGAGAGCCGCCTCGGCTTCCGGCTCCAGATCGAGCTGCAGGGCGTCGTTGAAGCGGTTGAAGGCGCCGCAGAGCGCGATCCGCCAGGTCAGTTCGACGATCTGCTCCTCGCTGAAACGCGCTTTCAGCCGCTCGAAGATCCCGTCCCGCATACGCCCGGCGCGGTCGTTGACCTGGACGGCGTAGTCGACCACCAGGCGGTCGGTCTCGTCCAGTTCCGGATGGTTCTCCGGGTCGTCCAGCAGGCTGGCGACTCCGGCGGCGCTCATGCCCTCCACGGCCAGCATCGGCCCGTGATGGGCCACGCAATAGTCGCAGGCGTTGCGCTGCGAGACCGCGACCAGCGCCAGTTCCAGATAGCGCCGCGGCAGCACCGCCTCACGCCTCAGCGCGGTCAGGAGGCCGAATGTGTGTTCCAGGATCGCCGGCCGCCGTCCGAGCGCCCCGACAAGGCTGGCGAACGGGCCGTAGGATGCCGCATCGTCCATGAGAGGATGCAGGGCGGGCGGCAGGTCTTCGCGGGCGGCATAGGCGATGCGGGCCATGGGCGGACTCTCCTTCAGCCGATTTCGACGATGATGTTGCCGTGGCCGTCCAGCCGCGCCGAATCCTGCGGCGGGACGAGGCAGGTGGCGTCGTATTCCTCGACGATGAGCGGACCCGGAAGCGGGTCCGGGCCGAGGTCACCGCGCGCGAGCACCGCGGCGTCCCGCCATCCGTGCTCGCGGCCGAACCAGGCGCGGCGGCTGCCGGCCCCGCCCGACGGCACGGGCGGCGGCGGGGGCGGCGCGCTGTCGTTCGAGAGCCCGCGCCCGACCACCTGGACGGTCATCAGCTCCACGGGCTCCTCCGGCCCGGCGCGGTGGCCGTAGGTGCGCTCATGCTCGACGCCGAAGGCCTCCTCCAGCGCGGCGACCCACGCCGCATCCACCGGCCCCGGCGGCGCCGCGACCTGCAACTCGAAAATCTGGCCGTGATAGTGGAGCTGCGCGCTGCGCGCGAGCGTGCGCCGGTCGGGCGGGATGCCGTCGGCCTCCAGCTGCGCGTTCGCCTCCGCCTCCAGCGCGGCCCATGCCGCTTCGAGCCCCGCCGGGTCGGCCCCTCTGAGGATTCGCCTGTGCGCATGGGAGTAGTGGTGCTCGACCTCGGCATGCAGCAGGCCGAAGGAGGAGAACAGGCCGGGCGAGGGCGGCACCAGCACCGTGCGGACCGCAAGTTCGCGCGCCATGCCGGCGGCGAAGAGCGGCCCGTTGCCGCCGAAGGCGAACAAGGCGTAGTCGCGCGGGTCGCGGCCCCGTTCGGAAGACACGGCGCGAATGGCGCGGATCATGTTCGAGGCGGCGATGCGGTGGGCGCCGAGCGCGGCCTCTTCCGGCGCCAGGCCCATCGGCTGCGCCACGGAGCGCTCGAAGGCCTCGCGCGCCGCCTCGAAATCGAGCTTCAGCGCGCCGCCGATCAGATGACCCGGATTGAGGTATCCGAGCAGCAGGTTGGCGTCGGTGAGAGCGGGCTCCGTACCGCCCGCGCCGTAGCAGACGGGGCCCGGATCGGCGCCGGCGCTCTCCGGCCCCACCTGCAGGCCGCCGGCGGCGTCGAGGCGGAGCAGCGAGCCGCCGCCGGCGCCGACCTCCGCCAGGTCGATGGCCGGCGTCTTGACCACGTAGCCTGCGCCGGTCATCAGCCGGGATCCGGCGATCACGCCGGCGCCGACGCTGAATTCGAGCGCGCGCGAAACCGTGCCGCCCTCGACGATGGACGCCTTCGCGGTCGTGCCGCCCATGTCGAAGGTGAGGACATTGTCGAGGCCGGCGGATCTGGCCAGGGCCTGCGCGCCGATGACCCCGCCCGCCGGACCGGATTCGACGATGTGCATGGGCAGGTTGCGCGCCGCCTGGGACGGCATCAGCCCGCCGCTCGACTGCATCAGCAACAACGGCGCGCGGGTGCCGATATCGGCGAAGCCTTCCTCCAGCCCGGCCAGGTAGCGCGACACGACCGGCTTCAGGCAGGCGTTCACGACCGTGGTGGAGGTGCGCTCATATTCCTTCGCCTCGGGCAGCACGCGGTGGCTGATGCTGGTCTCGACATCCGGCGCGAGGCGCTCGACGATCCCGGCGACGATGTCCTCATGCGCGGGGTTGGCGTAGCTGTGCAGCAGCGCCACGGCGATGGCCTCCACGCCTTCGTCGAGCAGCCGCCGGACGGCCGCCTCCGCCTCTTCCGGGTCGAGCGGCGCCTGCGTCCTGCCGTCATGCGTCACGCGCTCGGCGACCGTGCGGCGCAGATAGCGCGGCACCAGCGGCGGCGGCTTCTGCCAGGCGATGTCGTAGAGGCGCGGCATGCGGAGATTGCGGATCTCCAGTATGTCGCGGAAGCCTTCGGTGGCGATCAGCCCGGTCTTGGCGCCCTTGCCTTCCAGGATGGCGTTGGAGGCGACCGTGGTGCCGTGGCGCAATTCGGCGATATCCCTGCCCGCGAACGCGCCCTCGGCGATCAGGCCGGCGAGCGCCTCGACGATCGCGCGGGCGTAATTGTCCACCGAGGAGGAGACCTTGCGGGTCAGCAGCCGGCCGTCCCCGTCGAGGCAGACGATGTCGGTAAAGGTGCCGCCGATGTCGATCCCGAGGCGCCAGCGGGCTTCAGCATGTTCCATGTGTCATCGCTCTTGTCCGGATCGGGCGACGGTCCGCCCATGGCGCGCGCAAGGTAGCAACGGATAGGGAAGCCGTCACCATGACCGGCGGCCCGGAGCCGGACTCCGCAGGGGGCGGCGCGTTATCTGCTTCGTCCGAGAGCCGTCTCGCGCACGATCTGCAGCAGGCGGCGGAACGGGGGCAACTCCTCGGCAGAGCGGCGCGCGACATAGCCCGACCGGTAGTGGGAAATCCCGGTCTTCACCGGCAAGGGGCGGATGAACTGCCCGGGAAGGCGTTCCAGAAAGGCAAACGGCAGCAGGGCGAGATAGGGGCCGCCGTTCAGGACCGACAGGCAGGCGCTGCCGGTCTGGACGACGGTTTTCGCGCGGACATTCGTGGCCTCGTAGAGCTCGTTCAGAAGGACGGCCAGCGAGGGCTCGCGGCAGAAGTCGATCCAGGGGTAGCGAACGAGGTCTTCGTTGGAGACATCGCGGGAGAAGAGCGGATGATCGCGCCAGGCGACGATGCCGGCGGTCACATCCAGAAAGCGCTCGCGCCTGAGCGAGGCGTGCAGGATTTCGCTGGTGTCGATGCCGCCGCAATGCAGGTCGCTTTCGCCGTCCACGAGCAGCCGCAGCCCTTCCTGGCGGCTGGCCATGTCAACCTTGACCTCGATCCCCGGACAGTCCTCATGGAAGCGGGCCAGCGCTGCCGGCACGACCGTTTCGACCCATGTCGGGCTGGCGGTGATGCGGAAACTGCCGGTTCGCCCCGACCGGGCCGCGTCCAGAACCTCTTCCGCAGCCTCGATCTCCCGCAGAATGCGTCTTGCGAGGCCGCTGACGGTATTGCCCAGCGCCGTCAGGCGCACGCCGTGGGGCAGGCGTTCGAACAGCCGGCCCCCGAATTGGCGCTCAAGCCGGGCGATGACGCGGGTGAGCGCCGGCTGGGTGATCGCCAGCCGGTCGGCCGCCGTGGCGATCCTGCCCGCTTCGACGACTGCAAGGAACCGGACCAGATCGCTGCGTTTCTCGAACATGTTACGATTCAGCGAGCAACCCGGACCGAACAAATTCTCAGAATGCGGAACATGTATCGCTTGACCGATCAGCGTCGAACCCATGCGCCGGTGGCCGGACTGCGCAGCAGGCTTGTCGCCAGGAGCCCGGTACGACGCACACCCAAAGCCGATTGAGTAAAGGACTGAAAATCGAAATGAAAATGCCGGGACGGTGAAAATCCATGCCGGAAGTGCATAGCCTGCAACACGCCCCGTTCATGCTCCCGGATTCGGTTATTCTTGACTTATGTCAAGTATATTTGTGCGCCCCTGAGCGCGACGAGGGGCCGGCATGCGCTCAAATGCCGCTCTTCGGGCCGCGCCCGCAACAGGCCCGAAGAGCAGGTGGAGGCGGCCCCCCGGTCCTGTCGCCGCCTCCGGGGTCAGGCGCGCATGGAGGCGAAGCCCGCCCTGGCCGCCTGGAGGAGGAGGCTTGCATCGGTGCCGTAGCAGATGAAATCCACGCCCTCGCCGATCAGGCGCCGGCCGTCTTCCGGCGATCCGACCAGGCGGCCGATGCTCTTGCCGGCGGCGTGGGCGGCCGCGACGATGCGCTTGTGGGCGGCGATGAAGTCCGGGTGGTCGAACGCGCCCGGCACCCCGAGACTGCAGCTCAGGTCGAAATGGCCGATCCAGAGCAG
>JAPOZD010000005.1:0-13320 GCA_026706245.1 Alphaproteobacteria bacterium | reverse complement strand
CGTCGAAAATGTCGAGGCCTTCGGCCGTCTCGATCAGGGGAATGCAGACGGTGCGGGCATTGGCGGCGGCCAGAGCTTCTTCCGGCCGGCCCGCGGCATAGCGGTCATGCGCGATTCCGAGCGCGACGCCGCGCACGCCGTCGGGCGGATATTTCATGTATCCCGCAAGTTCCCGCACTTCCTCGGCGGAGCCGGCCATCGGCAGCAACAGCCCCTCCGCGCCGGCGTCGAGCGCGGTCGCGATATCGGGATAGGTCTTGCCGGCCCGGCGGACGAAATGCGGCATGCCGGCGGCTTCCAGATAACGGAGAATGCGCTTCAGCCCTTCGATGCCGATGCCGCTGTGCTCGCAATCGACGAAGACGAAGTCGGCCCCCGCCGCCCGGTAGATGTGGCCGATGCCGGGGCTCTCGAACTCCATGATGCAGGCTCCGAGCTTGACGTCCCGGTGTCCGGCCATTTCTTTCAGGCTCGCCATAGCGGCTCCCCATGTTGCAGGCTTGGGCGATACGCTATCCCGGAAGGCGGGACAGGGGAAAGGCAGGAGAGGCCATGACGGCGCGATACGACTTCACGAACCAGACAGCCGTGGTGACGGGCGGCGCGCGGGGCATCGGCCTTGCCATAGCGCAGCGCCTCCACCGCGACGGCGCCGCAATTGCGGTCTGGGACCTGGATGCGGCGGCGGGCGAAGCCGCCGCGGCGGAACTCGGCGGGCGCGCGGCCGCCTTCGCCGTCGATGTGACGGACTACGCTGCCGTCGAGGCCGCGCTCGCGGCCACGGAGGCCCGGCTCGGCCCGGTCTCGATCCTCTGCAACAATGCCGGCATCGCGGGCCCGGCCGGGCCCGCCTGGGACTATCCGCTCGAGGACTGGCACGCCGTCATCGACCTCGACCTCAACGGCGTCTATTACGGCTGCCGCGCCGTCCTGCCGGGGATGATGGCGCGCGGCTACGGGCGCATCGTCAACACTGCCTCCATCGCCGGCAAGGAGGGCAACGCCAATGCGGCCGCCTACAGCGCGGCCAAGGCGGCCGTCATCGGGCTCACCAAGTCGCTCGGCAAGGAGACGGTCGGCACCGGCGTGCTGGTCAACTGCGTCGCGCCCGCGGCGGTCGAGACGGACATCTTCAAGCAGATCACCGAAGCACATATCGAGATGATGCGCTCCAAGATCCCGATGGGCCGCTTCGGCACGGTCGAGGAAGTCGCCAATATCATCGCCTGGCTCAGCTCGTCGGAGTGCAGCTTCCAGACCGGCGCCGTCTTCGACGTCTCCGGCGGCCGCGCGACCTATTGACGGGCGTCCGGCGCGGGACGCTGCGCGGTCATCAACGGTGCTGCCAGACGGGTTCGCGCTTGGCGATGAAGGCGTCGACGCCTTCCTCGGCGTCGCGCATCTCCATGTTCGCCGCGATGACGCCGCTCGTATAGTCGTAGGCTTCGTCGAGCCCCATTTCGAGCTGGCGGTAGAAGGCTTCCTTGCCGATCTTCACCACCGCGCCCGACTTGCCGGCAATCTTCGCCGCAAGCCCCTGCGTCTCTGCCCTGAGTGCCGCTGCGGGCACGACCCGGTTGACGAGTCCGGACTGCCGCGCCGTCTCCGCGTCCATGAGGTCGCCCGTCAGCAGCATTTCCATGGCGTGCTTGCGCGACACGGCACGGGAGAGCGCCACCATCGGCGTCGAGCAGAACAGCCCGATATTGACGCCGGGCGTGGCGAAGCGGGCGTCCTCGCTCGCCACGGCGAGGTCGCAGCTTGCGACCAGCTGGCAGCCGGCGGCGGTCGCGATGCCGTGGACGCAGGCGATCACGGGCTGGGGCTGGCGCACGATGCGCGTCATCAATCCGCTGCATTCGGCGAACAGCAGGTCGTAGAAGGCGCGATCGGGCGTGCCGCGGATTTCCTTCAGATCGTGCCCGGCGCAGTAGCCGGGGCCGTTGGCGGCGATCACCACGGCGCGCACGGCGCGGTCCCGGCCGATCTCCTCCAGCGCCGAGGACAGCGCCGCGATCATCGGGCGGGAGAGCGCATTGCGCTGCGCCGGCCGGTTCAGGGTCAGCGTGGCGACGGCGTCCGCATCGTCGCGCAACAGGATCGGTTCGCTCATCGGTTCGGTCTCCCGTGCTGCAAACGGGCCGCGGCTCGTTGACAGGCGCGCGCATGCCGCTATGTTGCGCCGCCCAAGCCGCTCCAGGGAAGAGTGACGGATGAACACATACTCCGCCAAGCCGGCCGAGGTCGAGCGGAATTGGTGGCTGGTCGACGCCGACGGGCTGGTGCTCGGGCGGCTCGCCTCCATCATCGCCATGCGGCTGCGCGGCAAGCACAAGCCGCTTTACACGCCGCATCTGGATTGCGGCGACCATGTCGTCGTCGTCAATGCGGACAAGGTGGCGCTGACCGGCGCGAAGGAAGATGACAAGGTCTATCACCGGCACACCGGCTATCCGGGCGGCATCCGCTCGCGGACGGTGCGCGAGCAGCGCGCCCGGCGCCCGGAGCAGATCATCGTCAAGGCCGTCGAGCGGATGCTGCCCAAGACGAAGCTCGGCCGGCAGGTTATTACAAAATTGCATGTCTATGCGGGCCCCGAGCACCGCCATGCCGGCCAGAAGCCCGCGCCGCTCGACATTGCCGCCATGAACCCCAAGAACGCCAGGAGGGCCTGAAGGCCATGGCCGAGGACACCCGCACGCTCGCCGACCTGAAGCAGGTCCTTGAAGGCGAGGAGGCGCCCGAGCGCCCGGCCCCGGCAACGCCGGCGGCGCCGGAAATCGATAATTTCGGGCGGGCCTACGCCACGGGCAAGCGCAAGGAGTCGGTGGCGCGCGTCTGGATCCGCCCCGGCGCCGGCCGGGTGACGGTGAACGGCAGGCCGGAGGACACCTATTTCCCGCGGCCGACCCACCGCATGCTGATCGCCCAGCCCTTCGTCGCGGTCAACCGCACGAACCAGTATGACGTCATCTGCACGGTGCGCGGCGGCGGCCAGTCCGGCCAGGCCGGCGCGGTGCGCCACGGCATCGCCAAGGCGCTCACCTGCTTCGAGCCGGGCCTGCGCCCGGCGCTCAAGCAGGGCGGGTTCCTGACCCGCGATGCGCGCCGCGTCGAGCGCAAGAAATACGGCAAGCCGAAGGCGCGGCGCAGCTTCCAGTTCTCGAAGCGCTAGCGCGATTCCGGCGCGGGCGGTCCCGCGCTACAGGCAAGGGAGAGCTCCCATGCCCCAGATGGGAAACCGGGCCCGGGCGGCGATCCTGGGCGCGAGCGGCTATACCGGCGCGGAGCTGATCCGCCTGCTGGCCCGCCATCCGCATATCGAGATCCGCACGCTTACCGCCGACCGGCGCGCGGGCGAGCCCTTCGGCCGGGTGTTCCCGCATCTGGCCGCGCTCAGCCTGCCGGACCTTGTGCGCATCGAGGACGTGGATTTCGGCGCCCATGACATCGTGTTCTGCTGCCTGCCGCACGGCACGACGCAGGAGACGGTGGCGGCGCTGCCGGAGCATCTGAAGGTGGTGGACCTGTCGGCGGATTTCCGCCTGGCCGACATCGCGACCTATGCGGAATGGTACGGCCATGCCCACCGGGCGCCCGAACTGCAGAAGAGCGCGGTTTACGGGCTGACCGAGATCAAGCGCGGGCAGGTGGCGCGGGCGCGGCTGGTCGCCAATCCGGGCTGCTACCCGACAAGCGCGCAGCTCCCGCTGGTCCCGCTCATCGAGGCGGGCGCGGTCGAGGTCCGCAACATCATCGTGGACGCGAAGTCCGGCGTCACCGGGGCCGGGCGGTCGCTCCGCGAGGACATCCTGTTCCCCGAGGTGCAGGACGGCATCCATGCCTACGGCATCGGCCGGCACCGCCACGCGCCGGAGATCGAGCAGGGGCTCGGCGAGGCGGCCGGCGCACCCGTCACCGTCAGCTTCACCCCGCATCTGGCGCCGATGAACCGGGGCATCCTGTCCACCATCTATGTCGAGCTTGCCGACGGCGAGACGGCGGACGGGCTCCGGGAAAAGCTGCGGTCGCGCTATGCGGACGAGCCCTTCGTGCATGTGCTGCCTTCCGGCGCGCCGGCGACCCGCCATGTGCGCGGCACCAACCGCTGCGATATCGGCGTGGCGGCGGACCGCGCGCCCGGCCGGGCGATCCTGGTCTCGGCCATCGACAACCTCGTCAAGGGCGCGTCCGGCCAAGCGGTGCAGAACATGAACGCCATGCAGGGCTGGGAAGAGACGACCGGGCTCGAACTGGAAGCCATGTATCCGTGAGGGGCAGGGTCCTGCCCTATCGGGGCATCTGGCCGAAGCTCGGCGAGGATGTTTTCGTGGCGCCGGGCGCGGTGGTGGTCGGCGATGTCGAGATCGGGGCCGGCGCCAGCATCTGGTACAACGCCGTGGTGCGCGGCGATGTCGGCCGCATCCGCATCGGCGCGGGTACGAACATCCAGGACGGGACCGTGGTGCATGTCACCGGCGGCGCCTTCGACACGGTGATCGGCGAGGAGGTGCTGGTCGGCCATCGCTGCATGATCCACGGCTGCCGGCTGGAGGACCGCGCCTTCATCGGCATGAGCGCGACGGTGCTGGACGGCTGCACGGTCGAGGGCGGCGCCATGCTGGCCGCCGGCTCCCTGCTCGCGCCGGGCAAGCGCATTCCGGCCGGCGAGCTCTGGGCCGGCATGCCCGCCAAGAAAATGCGCGACCTCGACGCGGCCGCGCTGGAAGGCTTCCGCCGCCAGGTCGCCCACTACGCCCGGAACGCCCAGGTCCACCGCGAGTCGCTGAAGGACCTGTAGGCGGCCATTGCCATCCGGCCGGCGCTGATTCATGCTGCCGCGGTCCCGACAGACGAGGCGGTGCGGCGGTGGCGGACGTGCTGAAACCGGAGGATATCAGAGACCGGCCGGCCTATACGGTTCCGGAAGCGGCGGGCTATCTGAAAATGCCTGCGCCGACGCTCCGGTCGTGGGTGCAGGTTGTCGGCCGCCCCGACGCGCGCCGAAACACTGGCCCGGACCTGCTGATCGAGCCCGCTTGCGCCAGTCCCTTGCGCCTTTCCTTCAACAATCTTGTCGAGTGTTATACGCTTCGCGCGCTGAGAACAAAGCACGGGGTATCGATACGGTCCGCAGTTATCGCCAAGGAAACGGCAAAAAAAGCATGCAAGGAGGAAAGGCTGTTTCTGAGCGATCAATTGACGACAGATGCCGGCGAAATCTTTCTTGAAAAATACGGCGAACTTACCAATGTGACCAAGTCCGGCCAGCTTGCCATGAAAGCGATATTGCAGGAATTGCTGAAATCGATCGATCGGGATGATCTTCGCCTTCCAAAAAGGTTGTATCCCGTCGATGGAGAAAACAGGATCATTGCTATCGATCCATATGTAGCATTCGGCCGACCGGTTATTTCCTGCCGTGGAATTTCAACCGGTGCAATTGTTGCGCGTTTGGATACAAACGAGACGGAAGAAGAAATTGCCGATGATTACGATTTGACATTGGAGGATGTCAGGCAGGCGGCAATTTACGAAAGAGCTGCCTGAGTGTGATATTCTTTACCGACCGGGACCTTGGCCGTATTTTCCCGGATATCCTGGAGGCTTCCGGTCTTGAGGTGAGAAGACATGCGGACCTCTTCCGGCATGACGCTACTGACGAAGAATGGTTGTCGGAGGTCGGCAGGAACGGTTGGTTTGCCCTATCCAGAGACCGGCGCATCTACTACAGGCCGAACGAGAAGGAGGCGGTCATCCGCGCGAAAGCGGCGCTGTTTATCGTCGTCGGCAAGGCGCCGCACAGGGAATTGGCCGGGAATTTCGCCCGCTCCATTCGGGTTGTCGAACGCTTTGCGCGCCGGCACGAGCCGCCGTTCATCGCCAGGGTGTATCGGCCGTCGGGAAGCGGGGCGCAAGGGCCTCAAACCGGCCCGGGCCGCGTAGCGCTGTGGTATCCGGACGGCAGGTGACCGCCTCCTGCGTCTTTGACCGCGGCGGATGACGCGCCTTATCGTGTGCGGAACGACATCCCCCGGACCGGAGGAACAGACGCCCCATGCCCGTCACCACGCCCGAAGTGAAGGCCGCCCTGGAGACCATTTTCGCAACGGACTCCGAGATCTACCGGGAGCGCGGCTTCCAGCGCCGGATCGGCTACGGCACGCGCCCGGCGCTGCTGGTCATCGACATGGCCAATGCCTGGACCCGGCCGGGCTATCCCTTCACCTGCGACAACATGGAGGAGATCATCCCCGCCAACCGGGCGCTTCTGGCCGCGGCGCGGGAGAAGCGGATTCCCGTCGTCTTCACCTCCACCGCCTACCGGAACCCGGCCGGGCCGCATCCGGACACCGGCCTCTGGCACCTCAAGATCCCGACCGAAAACCTACTCGAAGGCTCGGAGGCCGCCGCCATCGACGACCGCCTCGCGCCCGAACCCGGCGAGCAGGTGATCCTGAAGAAGCGGGCGAGCGCCTTCCACGGCACCTGGCTCGCCGGCTATCTGCGCGCGCAGCGCGTGGACACGGTCATCGTCACGGGCGTCACCATGGCGGGCTGCGTGCGCCACAGCGTCGAGGACGCCATCGCCGACGGCTTCCGCCCCATCGTGGTGCGCGAGGCCGTGGGCGACCGGGTGCCGGGCGCGGTGGAGTGGAACCTCTTCGACATCGACGCCAAATTCGGCGATGTGGAGCCGCTGGAGGCCGTGCTCGCCTATCTGAACGACCTGCCGGCGCTCGCCAACGACTGAGCCCGGCGCAGGCACGTGTCCCGGATGACCGGCATGCGCTGGGCCTGCTTCCTTCCGACGGCGCTGCTGTGGCTTCCCGCCGGGGTTGCGGCGGCGCTGCTGGCGCGGATATTCCCGCTGCCGGTCGATGCCGGGCAATGGTGGGTGCCGGTCGCCGCCATGCCCTGCGGGCTACCGCTGGCCGGGGCGTGGCTGGCGCTTCGCCGCGCCGGGTGGCGGGGGACGGCCTGGGCGGTCGCAGCGCCGCTCGGCGTGCTCACGGCCCCGGCCGCGCTCGCCGGCAGCGTATCGGGGCCCTGGAGCATGGCCTGCTACGCCATCCTGCTCAGCCTGCCGGCCTGGTCGGCCTACGGCGCGCTCCGCCGCCTGGACGCGCCCCGGCGGCGGGCGGCGATTGACCGCCTGTGAAACGCCGCTAGGCTGATCGCGGCCCGAGAGCATCATGGGGAGGACGCCGCTCATGCAGACCCGCGCCGCCGTAGCCCTGGAAGCCGGCAAGCCGCTCAGCATCGAAACCGTGGAACTCGACGGCCCGCGCGAGGGCGAGATCCTGGTGGAGATCAGGGCGACCGGCGTTTGCCACACCGACGCCTACACGCTGTCCGGCGCCGACCCGGAAGGGCTGTTTCCCGCCATTCTCGGCCATGAGGGGGCGGGCGTGGTCGTCGATACCGGACCCGGCGTCACCTCGCTCAAGCCCGGCGACCATGTGATCCCGCTCTACACGCCGGAATGCCGCCAGTGCAAATTCTGCCTCTCCGGCAAGACCAATCTGTGCGTCGCGATCCGCGAAACCCAGGGCCAGGGCCTGATGCCGGACGGCACCAGCCGCTTCTCCATCGGCGGCGACAGGCTGTTCCACTACATGGGCACCTCGACCTTCTCCAACCACACGGTGATGCCGGAGATCGCGGCGGCGAAGGTCCGCGAGGACGCGCCCTTCGACAAGGTCTGCCTGATCGGCTGCGGCGTCACCACCGGCCTCGGCGCGGTGCTCAACACGGCGAAGGTGGAGCCCGGCGCCAATGTCGTCGTGTTCGGCCTGGGCGGCGTCGGCCTTTCCGTCATCCAGGGGGCCAGGCTCGCCGGCGCCAACATGATCGTCGGCGTGGACATCAACCCCGCCAAGGCACCGCGCGCCGAACGCTTCGGCATGACGCATTTCGTCAACCCGAAGGAGGTCGAGGGCGACCTCGTGCCCTATCTGGTGGACCTTACCGACGGCGGCGCGGACTATTCCTTCGAGTGCATCGGTCTGGTCGAGACCATGCGCCAGGCGCTGGAATGCGCCCATCGCGGCTGGGGCGAGAGCATCATCATCGGCGTGGCGGGATCGGGCCAGGAGATTTCCACCCGCCCCTTCCAGCTCGTGACCGGGCGGGTGTGGCGCGGCACGGCCTTCGGCGGCTTCAAGGGCCGGCGCGACGTGCCGAAGATCGTGGACTGGTACATGAACGGCAAGATCGAGATCGACGACATGGTGACCCACACCATGGGCCTTGAGGGGATCAACGAAGCCTTCGACCTCATGCATGAGGGCAAGTCGATCCGCAGCGTCATCCGGTTCTGATCCGCGCGCCGGAGGGCAGCGCGATGAAGACGCTCCTGCTGCTGCGCCATGCCAAGGCCGGCGTCGGCGCGCCCGACCGCGACCGGGGGCTGACGGGCCGCGGCCGCCGCCAGTCCGCCGCCGCCGGGCGCTATCTCGCCGCCGAGGGGCTGCTGCCCGACTTCGTCATCTGCTCGGACGCGAGGCGCACGCGCGAGACGCTGGACGGCCTGGCGCTGGGGGACGGTCCGGCGGTGCAGTTCACGCCCGAGCTCTATGACGGCCATGTGCCGGAATTGCTGGACCTCGTTCGCGGGATCGAAGACGCCGGCGTCTCGCGGGTGCTGGTGATCGGCCACAACCCGACGATCTCCGATGCCGGCCGCTGGCTCGCCCGCGAAGGCGATCCGGCCTCGCTCTCCCGGCTCGGGCTCGGCATGCCGACCTCGGGCCTGGCCGTGCTGAAATTCGAGGCCGCCGACTGGCGCGCGGTCGGCGCGGGCGCGCTCACCCGGCTGCTGCGCCCGGCGGACTATCCCGGGGCGGATTGAGCCGGCGGCCCGGCACGGGCCCCTATCGCGCCTCGCGGAAAGCCACTAAGGTCGCCCTCTTGTAAACCGAGGGAGGCTCTACATGCTCATCCGCACTGCACTCGCCGGTCTGGCGGTCGCAGCGGTCGCCGTCGCAGGCGCCCTGCCCGCCGCGTCGGCTCCGGACCCCGTCAAGATCAGAATCGCGTCCGACCACACCCCGCCGCCGCACCCGGCCGCGCTCGCGGAAATCCTGTTCCAGGAGCGCCTGGCGGAGGAAATCCCGGGCTCCGAGGTGCTGCTCTTCCCCTCCAAGGCGCTCTATTCGGTGCCGGAGGCCGTCGAGGCGATGACCGAAGGCAATCTGGAGATGACCTGGGGCCAGTTCGGCAAGACCGCCCAGATCGATCCCTTCATGGCCGTGGTGGTGGGCCCGATGCTGCTGACCACGCCCGGCGCCATCGACGCGATCGACGGCTTCGAGACCTACGCCATGCTGGTCAAGCGGTTCGAGGATCTGCACAACATCAAGATCTTCGGCTCCGCCCATCTCAGCTTCTACATGGGCGCGGGCTCCGGCTCCCGCCTGCTCAAGCCGGAAGATTTCGCGGGCCGCAAGATCCGCTCCATGAGCCCGGTCGAGAACGCTGCGCTGTCGGCCTGGGGCGCGAACCCGACCACCATGGCCTTCGGCGACGTGCCGCCGGCGCTGGAGACCGGCGTCATCGACGGCCTCCTGACCAGCCTCGGCGGCTTCAATGTCGTCAAGGACCAGGCGCCCTTCTTCACCGTCGCCGGCATCAACGGCATCGTCGGCGACTATTACTGGATCGGCGCCAGCATGAGCTGGTGGAACTCGCTCGATTCGGAGCAGCAGGCGATCGTCGAGCGGCTGATCGTCGAGGAGATGCTGCCGTTTGCGAAGAAGGCCAACTGGTGCAACGACAAGCGCATGATCGACAAATACGGCACCGAGGACCCCTCCAAGCCGGGCATCTACATCATGACCGCCGACGAGGCGGGCGTGCTGGCCGATGCGCTCGGCTCCGGCACGGCCGACCACATCAAGAAGAGCACTCCGGGCGAGGCCGACGAGTGGGTTGACAAGTTCGCCATGGAGGCGAAGGCCGCGGTGGCCGCCAACCCGATGGGTTCGCACTGGCTCGAGGAGACCGACTGCTCCGAGATCGAGCCCTGGTTCAAGCGCTTCGCCAAGAAGAAGAAGTAGCTAAGCCCTTGCTGCGGGGGGCCGCCCGGGCCCCCCGCGGTCCCTTTGCCCGCGTGAGCCGGAGGCGGCCCGGATGAACGGGAGTTCCCCCGAGACGACCGAGCCTGTCGGCGTCGAGCTGGCGATAGACCGCGCCTACCGCGCGCTGCATTTCCTGCTCGACAGGGTCGTGGCCCGCATCGCCGCCGTCATCCTGCTCTCCGGCACGCTGCTCGCCTGCATCGAGATCGTGCGCCGCTACATTCTGGGCGTGGTGTTCGACTGGGGGCAGGACGCGGTCACCTATGTGTCCATCGCGGCGGTCTTCATCTATTTCGCCGTGACGCAGGCCTCGCGCTCGCATCTGGCCGTGCTGGCGCTGCTGGACCTGCTGCGCAGCCGGGGCTATGTCCGCACCGTGCTGGCGATCCGGGTCTTCGTGTCCGCCATCTCGCTCACCCTGTTCACGGCGCTTGCATGGTGGGGCCTGCCTGCCGTGGAACGCGCCGAGATGCTAGGCCGCACCACGCAGAGCATGGTGATCCTGATCTGGCCGTTCCAGGCCTGCCTCGTCATCGGCTTCGGGCTGATGGCGCTCGTCACGCTCTTCCACCTCTACCAGGACGTGCAGGCGCTGCGCGGCAGGACCGTGTTCCCCTGGGCCCCGGTCGAGGAAGGGATCGAGATCTGACATGGGCGCGCTCGGCTCGGGCCTGATCGTCCTTCTCGCGCTCGGCGCGCCCATTGGCGTCGCGCTCGGCGGGGCGGCGGTCGCCTTCATCCTCTATGACCCGGTGCTGTCGGCGAACACCGCATTTCGCGCCTTCTTCAGCTTCGTCAACAAATACACGCTCATGGCGATCCCGTTCTTCATCTATGCGGGATTCCTGATGGAGCGCACGGGGCTGATCTCCAAGCTGTTCAAATTCGCCGACGCCATCATCGGCTGGCTGCCGGGCGGCTTCGCCTACGCCACGCTGATTGCGGCCGTGCTGTTCGGCGCCATTTCCGGCTCCAGCACCGCCATGGCGGCGGCGATGGGCGTCATCGCCTATCCGGAGATGATCCGGCGCGGCTATCCGGTCTGGATGGCGGCGGGCGTCATCGCCTGCGGCGGCGGCATCGCCATCCTGATCCCGCCGTCGATCACGCTCATCCTGTTCGGCATCATCACCGAGGAGTCCATCGTCAAGCTGTTCTTCGCGGGCTTCGTGCCGGGCATCCTGCTGGCGATTTCGGACGCGGTCATCATCGTCTTCATCGCCTGGAAGCTGAAGCTGCCCGCCGGCGAGTTCAGCTTCGGCAATCTCTGGCATTCCACCGTCGAGGCGCTGCCGGCGATCCTCATGCCGGTCTTCGTGCTGGGCGGGCTTTACGGGGGCGTGTTCACGCCGACGGAGGCGGGCGCGGCGTCCTGCGCCTATGCGCTGATCTACGGCCTCGCGGCCCGGCGCGGGGCGTTCCTGCGCGAGCTGCTGCCGACGACCATGCGCGCGGCCAATCTCACCGCCATCGTCTTCTTCCTGCTGGGCTGCGTCGGCGTCTTCCAGTTCCTGCTCGCCAACAAGGGCTGGCCGCAGGAGGTCGCCAGCTGGGTGGGCGCGCAGGGCCTCTCGGCCATGGGCTTCCTCATCGTGCTGCTGGCCGTGCTGCTTGTCCTGTCCATGTTCCTGACCGGCGTGGCGATCCTGGCGCTGACGGTGCCGATCATCTACCCGGTCTCGCTGACGCTCGGCATCGACCCGATCCATCTCGGCATATTGTTCGCGCTGGCGGTCGAGATGGGCGGCGTGATCCCGCCGGTCGGGCTCAACCTGTTCGCTGTGAGCGGCACCACCGGGGTGCCGGTGACAAGGGTGATGAAGGGCGCGATCCCGTTCCTGTGTACGGACGGCATCGTGCTCGTCCTCGTGCTGCTCTTCCCGATCCTCGCCCTCTGGCTGCCCAACTCCATCGTCCAGTCGGTGTTCAACTAGCGCCCGGAGACCGCGCAACAGGGAGGACCGCCGGATGTCCGATCCCGGGACCGAAACCGCCACCCACCACGCGCCCGTCGTCCGGCGGCCGGCGGACCATCCGGGCCACCGGGGCCGGTTCGCCAATGTGACGCGGATGGTCTTCCACCCGACGCCGGAGCGCCCGAACACGCCCAATGCCGGCCTCGTCACCTATGAGCCGGGCGCGGGCTTCCCGCTGCACCGGCACGATTTCGCGCAGCTCTGGTATGTGGCGGAGGGCGAGTGCCGCTTCGGCGACCGGACGCTGAGCGCCGGCGACATGGTCTATATGGAAGACCCGCATTTCGAGCACGAGATGCACACGGAGACGGGCTGCACCATCGTCTTCATGCAATATCCCGGCCCGACGACCGGCGCGCGGCCCATCTACGAAGGCCGCTTCGACGGCAGGGAAGCGGCAGAGGGCCGGGAGCCCGACCTGGAGCGGTAGAGGCCACCGTCTACGCCATCAACCCTACAGTGAGCAACCGCGGCCAAGCAATGCCGTCATCTATCTTTGGAGCCTTCCGCTTGGCTTATAAAGTCTCCACACTTCGGCCATATCAAGGCCGGGAAGCTCATCTTGAATTCTCTTTATCGTTTTTCGGCTATAGCGTTTATGTTGCTGGCTACCAATTCGAATTATTTTGAAGTATTCATCATCTTCTTGCAATTTTAAACTCCTAACAACGGCTAAACACTTTGGTTGAGTCAAGCCGACATGTGTAGACAATTGCGCCATACCAAGACTATAATAGTCGAGTTCATTCACTCGCCTCACACCAACAACAGTGGCATTTGGATCGTCCTCTCCTACCAAACGAACCGGTTCTCCTTCGCTTTTTGTGAGCCGCAGTGAAACACTGAAACCTGTACCGGTAGTCTCCAAATTAAGTGTTGCTATACCGGGGAAAAGATCGGTCCAATTCAAGCCATTTTGTACGTCAGAAATATAGCCGCGTAAATCGTGATCACTCGGCTGTGTTCGTTCACCTGCTAAGGAATTTTCGAGTATCGCCAAACCACGCAACTTTGCCGCTGCTTGTAGGCGGCGTCGTGACTTTGGTGCGCATAGAAATTGGATGTCAGAGAATTCAGCATCAAGAACGGCTGCAAGTGTTTGTGGTGGAGAAATCGAAATCGGTAATACTCGATCAGGGAAATAAGTCCCTAATGTCTGATTGTATACCTCCCCCAAGATTCGGCGAAAAAGTGTTAACCCAGCTTGAGCATGCAAGTATAGGTGCTGCTCTGATAGATCAACCCAATAGTGCTGAGCAGCA
>JAPOZD010000203.1 GCA_026706245.1 Alphaproteobacteria bacterium | reverse complement strand
ATCAGGTGCGCGAACCGCGCCGGCGCAAGACGCGCCCGCCCGCGCAGGGGCGCGCACGCAGGATACGCGCGCAAAAAAGGGTCCTGCTGCCTGGGGGCGCCCAGGCCGGCGGCGGCGCGGACGGAAGGGAGCGGAACGGAATGGGACGGAGGGAGCGATATGCAGGAACGGAACCGCAAAGCGTCGCCGGCGGCATGGCGAACATGACATCTCATGACAGAAGGCAGGAGGTCTTCCATGAACTGCCCCGTCCCGCGGGCGGGAGGGGACGAAGCGGGGAGCCGCTCCCGCAGGCGGGGGAGGCGTTTCCCGGCGGCCGTCGGCACGGGTTCCGATCGACGACCGCTGGTATAAGGTCTGGAAAAAACCGCCCGGCGGCGCGACTATCGGGCGGACCCCGAAACGGGCGGGAGAGGATGGCGATGAGCGAACGGACCATTTTTCCGGTCACGGCCGGGACGGCCGAAGGCGCCCACATAGACGCGGCGGCCTATGAGGCGATGTACCGCCGGTCGGTGGAGGACCCGGAAGGCTTCTGGGCCGAGCAGGCCGGGAGGCTCGACTGGATCAGGCCCTTCACAAAGGTGAAGGACGTTTCCTGGGCGAAGGACGACTTGCATATCCGCTGGTTCGAGGACGGCACGCTCAACGCCTCGGCGAACTGCCTCGACCGCCATCTCGCCCGGCGCGGTGAGCAGACGGCGATCATCTGGGAAGGCGACGATCCGGACCTGTCGGAGCACATCACCTATCGCGACCTGCATGAGCGGGTGTGCAAATTCGCGAATGTGCTGAAGGCGCGGGGCGTGAAGCGGGGCGACAGGGTGACGATCTACCTGCCGATGATCCCGGAAATCGCCGTGGCGGTGCTCGCCTGCGCGCGCATCGGCGCGATCCACTCGGTCGTCTTCGGCGGCTTCTCGCCGGACGCGCTCGCCGGGCGGATCACCGACTGCGCCTCGACCCTGGTCATTACGGCCGACGAGGGCCTGCGGGGCGGGCGCAGGGTGCCGTTGAAGACCAATACCGACGCCGCGCTCGCCTCCTGCCCGGACTGCAAGACCTGCATCGTGGTGCGCCGCACGGGGGGCGGGATCGGCTGGGTGGATGGCCGCGACTGCTGGTATGAGGAAGAAATGGCGGACGCGTCGGCCGACTGCCCGCCGGAGGAGATGGGCGCGGAGGACCCGCTCTTCATCCTCTACACCTCCGGCTCGACCGGACAGCCGAAGGGCGTGCTGCACACCACCGGCGGCTATCTCACATTCGCTTCCATGACGCATGAGCTCACCTTCGACTACCGCGACGGCGAGGTGTTCTGGTGCACCGCCGATGTCGGCTGGGTGACGGGCCACAGCTACATTCTCTACGGGCCGCTCGCCAACGGCGCGGTCACGCTGATGTTCGAAGGCGTGCCGAACTATCCGGACAGCTCGCGCTTCTGGCAGGTCTGCGACAAGCACGATGTCTCGATCTTCTACACCGCACCCACCGCCATTCGCGCGCTGATGCGCGAGGGCAACGGCCCGGTGAAGGCCACCTCGCGCAAGAGTCTGCGCATTCTCGGCACGGTCGGTGAGCCGATCAACCCGGAGGCCTGGCTCTGGTATTACGACGTGGTGGGCGACGGGCGCTGCCCGATCGTGGACACCTGGTGGCAGACGGAGACCGGCGGGCACCTGATTACGCCGTTGCCGGGCGCCACCGACCTCAAGCCCGGCTCCGCCACCAGGCCTTTCTTCGGCGTCAGGCCCGCGCTCGTGGACAATGAGGGCGCGATGCTGGAGGGCGCCGCCTCCGGCAACCTCGTCATCCTCGACAGCTGGCCCGGCCAGATGCGCACCGTCTATGGCGACCACCAGCGCTTCATCGACACCTATTTCTCCACCTATGAGGGCATGTATTTCACCGGCGACGGCGCGGTCCGGGACGAGGACGGTTATTTCTGGATCACCGGACGGGTGGACGACGTCATCAATGTTTCCGGCCACCGCATGGGCACCGCGGAGGTGGAGAGCGCGCTGGTGGCGCACGGAAAAGTGGCCGAAGCCGCCGTGGTCGGTTACCCGCACGACATCAAGGGCCAGGGCATCTACGCCTATGTGACGCTCAATCTCGGCGAGGAGCCCACCGACGACCTCAATGCCGAACTGGTGCGCTGGGTGCGCTCGGAGATCGGCCCGATCGCCACGCCGGACCTGATCCAGTGGGCGCCGGGCTTGCCCAAGACGCGCTCCGGCAAGATCATGCGGCGCATCCTGCGCAAGATCGCGGAGGACGATTTCGGCAATCTGGGCGATACCTCGACGCTCGCCGAGCCGGCCGTGGTGGACGACCTGATCGAGAACCGCCGCAACCGGCGCGACTGACTGGCAAAGGGAGACTGCGCGTCATGCTTCGGGACCGCTACGGCCTCGTCCTCTCGACGGGGTCGATGGCGGCGCGCGACGCCTATGTCGAGGCGATGGACCTGTTCCTTGGCGCCAATACGGGCGCGGAGCAGGGTTTTGCGCGCGCCGCTCTGGAAGACCCTTCCTTCGCGCTCGCCCATGCCGGGCAGGCGCGGGCGCTGCAAATGCGAGGGCGGGGGCGCGAGGCGGCGGACGCGATGGGCGCGGCGCGCGCTGCCGCAGACGGGTGCTCTGCCAGGGAGGCCGGCCATCTGAACGCGCTCGGCCTCCTGATCGATGGCGACGGGCCGGGCGCCTATGCCGCAATCCTCGCCCATCTCGGGGAATGGCCGCTGGACGCAATGATCGCCCAGCCCTGCTGCGGCGTGTTCGGGCTTATCGGCTTCAGCGGGCGATCGGGGCGCGAGGCCGAGCAACTGGCCTTCACCGACCGGCTGGCGCCGCATTACGGCAATGACTGGTGGTTCCTCGCCCAGCACGGCTTCTCGCAGGTGGAGGCCGGCCAGGTGGCGGAGGCCGAGCGCCTGCTGGAACGGGCGCTTGCCGGCAATCCCCGCAATGCCAATGCCGCGCATATCCGGGCGCATGTCCACTACGAAGCCGGGGAGTTCAGGGAGGGGCTGGTGCGGCTCGACTCCTGGCGGCGGGACTACGACCGCGAGGCGCAGCTTTCCTGCCATATCGCCTGGCATGTGGCGATCTGGCGGGCCGCAGCGGGCGATATGGACGAGGCCTGGCGGGTTTTCGAGGCCGATGTTGCGCCGGGCGGGGCCTGGGGGCCGCCGATCAATGTGCTGACCGACAGCGCCGCCTTCGTGCTGCGCGCGGAGCTCGCGGGCAGAGCCGCGCCCGACGGCACCTGGGAGCGGCTCAGCGACTATGCCGGCGAGTTCTTCCCGAATCCCGGCATCGCGTTCGCCGACATTCACGCCGCGCTGGCGCATGCCATGGCCGGGCGCGGCAACGCCCTGATGCGCATTGTCGAGGCTGCCGCCGGACCCGCGGGCGACATGGTATCAGGGCTGGCCGAAGCCCTCGGCGCCTATGCCCGGAGCGACTGGGAAGGCGCGGTCTCGCGGCTGGCCCCCTGGATGGCGACGCACGAACGCATCGGCGGCAGCCGCGCTCAACGCGACCTGCTCGAATTCGCCCTGCTCGGCGCGCTGCTGCGCAGCGGCCGGACCGAAGAGGCCCGCCGCCTCCTTGTCCTCCGCCGCCCCGTTCACGCCCCGGCCCCGCCGCTTGCCGCCCTGCGCATGGCGGCCTGAAATTCCGAAGCCTCGCGTCCGGCCGGACCGGGTGGAAAAGGCGCGACTACCGACAATCCTTCTCGCAAACGACGCCCGGAACAGGGCAGGGCGTTTGCATTTGTCAGCCGTATTCCGACTTTATATATTGGAAGTCTAAATGCTTTGGTAAATCAAAATGGGTCAAAACATGATCGATATCGATACCAAGCTCTTCCGTTCTTTC
>JAPOZD010000371.1 GCA_026706245.1 Alphaproteobacteria bacterium | reverse complement strand
AACACTCGACGATCGTCATTTCCTGGGTGAAACTCGTTCCGTCCCTCTTTTCGAGTTTTGTGACGGTATCTTCAGCTCTCACAAAATGCTTCGTTTTCTGCCCGCAGCTGTTGCAGAAAACCCATTCGATCTTGTTCTCGTCACTCATGGGGGCAAGCCGGTTCCCGGAGAGGGAAGCGGCCGACTCCGTTCTGAAGCACCATCATGTGCACCCGCATCAGGCAGGTCTTTACCTGCCGCGCTTCTTCCGTAAGGGGAACCAGATCCTGCACGTCAATCCATTCCCTGGAAAAGCCCGTCTCTTCGCCGGCCTCTGCGGCTTGCATCATTGCCATATCCTCAGCATCCGCAATGAACGGTACCGACGGCTTGCTGAAATCGATCTTCTGTCCCAGGCAGCCATGGATGACCAGATTGCGCGTCGGCTAATTCTCCAATAGCCAAGTGTGTAGATTCCCGCCGGGAACGGTGCATTTGAGAGATTCTCTCAAATGCTCAGGAATCAGCCGATGCTCGGGAAACAGCCAAAAGGCTTGCAGCTTCCGGTCCGGAACGGTGCCTTCGACCAGATCTTGAAACTTCTGCCGAGGCAGCCGCTTGCGCCGGTCCTGGAGGGTTTGCCTGTCTCGCCGTCGAAATTCATTCTCGCCGACCCGCATCAACCAAAGAGCGCGGATATCCCTTTCTATTTCTGCCCAGGCCAATTGAAACCTGCCGAGTACCCGGGCGGTCCATTCGTCTCGCTCTTCGAGCTCTCGCACCTGTTCTTCGAAATCACGCATCGTCATCCGAACCCTTTGCCGCCATCCTACGCGCGCCCCTGTCATGTGCCGTGGCGGGGGTGGGCGGCCGCGCTGCGCCCCGCGATCTGCCCCGGGCGTAGGCGGCGGGCATGACCAGCATGGCCGAACACCTCCCGCCCGTCACCGCCGCCCACCGTCTGAATTACCATCTCCCGTGATTCCCATACGATTCCCAGCACCCAGAATCGGCAGTGTTTGTGCAAAGAGAAATCCCTTGAACACATCAATGTTTTCAAGGGCTTATCGGTGGTTGTGGGGGCAAGATTTGAACCTGTGACCTTCAGATTATGAGCAATGCAAAATTACAACCTGCCGCCAACACGGCCGTAGCGGGGAAGACCGGTTCTGTCTTGATCGGGTTACCGCCGACGAGCCGATTTCCCGTGTCCCAGCTCTGCGGACGGGACTGAATAGGCGAGGCGCCGTGTGAAATCGACTGGGGGCCCATAGCCGCCGGATCTGGCAATGATGAAAATGGCGTTCGACGGCGGGCTCGCAAGGGCAAGGCCAAATCTATTCGGCGGGCCGATTCAGCACCTTGTGGATGTCGGCTCTGCGCTGACACAATATGTAGTGTTGGAGGCTTCTGGAGATTCCCAAAAAAAGTCTTCGCCTATGGCGGTGGGATAGGCGAAGACTTTTTTTGGGAATCTCCAGCTTCCGCTGTCGACCAATTGCTTGAAGTATATGAGGAAATTTGGCACAACAAACTTGAAAACAGAGTGGCATTCCCACTCTATTTTCAAGCTTGTCGTCTTCTACAAGATTTGGTGCCGAACGACAAGCCTGTCGGCTATGTTGGTCAGCGCCTCGCTTCAACACCTGAGGTGGCCCCACCTTTTCGGTCAGCCTAGCGGCTCGGCTAAGGTGAATTCTGGTTGAAGTTCAGGCCGCCAGAATCCCCTTGAATCCGATCTTCCCGTTGCTGCCGTTACGCCTGTGAGGATGTGGGCAACGTGCGGAGCACGCGTGTCCGTCATATCCACAGGCGTCTCGCCCCGATAGGCCTCCGCCGGCGTCAGCCGGCCCAGCGCCACGTACGGCCTCTCGGCGTTGTAGAAGCCGATCCACTCGCCGATCACACACCGGGCGACGAAGCCGTCGGCGATCTCGCGCAGGTAGACCGCCTCGCATTTGAGCGAGCGCCACAGCCGCTCGATGAAGGCGTTGTCCAAGCTACCGGCCCCGACCGTCCATCGAGATGCGGATTCCGGCCGCCTGCAGGCGGCTCGTGAAGACCATGCTGTTGAACTGGCTGCCCTGGCCGGTGTTGAAGATCCCCGGCGCGCCATGCCGGGCTAGGATTTCGTCGAGCGCGTCCGTGCAGAAACTGCATCCAGCATGTTCGACAGCCGCCAGGCCAAGACGTAGCGGATCGCCCAGTCCATGATCGCCACCAAGTAAAGGAAGCCGCGCTGCACCGGGATGTAGATGATGTCGGCGCATCGGACATGGTCCGGCCGCTTGATCGCTAGGCCGCGCAGCAGATAAGGCCAGACCCCGCGCTCGGGGTACGGCGCGCTGGTTCGCGGCGCCATAGGACCGCCTCAAGCCCCATCAGACAGATCAGCGGTGCGGCCCGACCGTGGCCGATCCGTACCCCCCTCGCGGCATAGGTGAAGCGCCATCCGGCAGGCGTCGTAAAGCGGATAATTCAAGAACAACTCGTCGATCCGGCACATCAGCACCAGCGTCTCCGCGCTCTCCCCCTTCGGCTCGTAATGGAGCGAGGAGCGCCCGATCGACAGCAGACGGCACTGCCGGCTCAAGCTCAGCGCCGAATGGTCTCGCACCACCATCGCCCGTCGTTCGGGTCGGCTCATCGGTCGGATCCGCGTGACAAAAAATCCCGCTCTATGATCAACTCCCCGATCTTGGCGTGAAGATCGCGAACCTCGCCCTCATGGTCCCGGGCCTGGCGCTCGGTGCCCTTCGAGAACAGCTCGACCAGACCCTCGATCACTTGCCGCCTCCGGGCACCGACCTGGTTCGGATGGACCTGGTGCCGCAAAGTGATCTTCGCTTTCTTTTTCCCCGAAAACCTGCGTCGCTTGCTCATCTACATTCCTTCGCCAGACGGCGGAATACACCTTAACGACCTGTCCCGATTTCCCGGGGCCACCTCATCCAGCATCCGATTGACGTCACGTCTAAAAAGGGGTGTAGCCTTCAAGGATGCAGCTCAGGGCGGGACGGGGCTAATCGCATGGAGATTTCGTTTTCCGGCAGGCGCGTCTTCGTGACCGGCGCGGCGCGCGGCATCGGCCGCGCCATCACCCATGCCTTCGCCGCCGAGCGGGCGGAGGTTCACGCCGCGGACATCGAAAGCAAACTGGTGAGCGAGACCGCCGCGACGGCAGGGTTCCCGGTCGAGGCGCATGGCCTCGATGTCACCGAGTCCGCAGCCGTCGATGCGCTCATCGCCCGGATCGGCCCGGTCGATATCGCCGTCCACGCCGCCGGCGGCGTGCGCGGCCGCATGGCCGGCCCGTTGGAGGAAGTGACCGACGCCGACTGGCGCGCCATTCAGGCGGTGAATGTCGATGGCGCCTTCCATGTGGCGCGCGCGGTCGCACCCGGCATGAAGGCGAAGGGCGAAGGACGGATCGTGCTGATCTCGTCCGGGGCGGGCCTGCACGTATCGCGCACCGGCATCCACTCATACGGCACGGCGAAGACAGCGCAGATCGGGCTGGCGCGCCAACTCGCCTCCGAACTCGGGCCGTTCGGAATCACCGTCAACACGGTGGCGCCCGGCCTGATGCCCCAAACCTCGCCCGATTATATCCGGCAGTGGGAAGCGCGCAGCCTGGAAGAGCAGGCGGCGATCGTCGAGGGCATCGCCATGCGCCGGCTCGGGAGGCCGGAGGACATCGCCCATGCCGTGCTGTTCCTGGCGTCGGACCGGGCCGGCTGGATCACCGGCCAGACGCTGCCGGTGATGGGCGGCCCATGACCGCTCGCTATGCCCTGAGCCTCGATGTGGGAGGCACTTTCACGGACGTCATCCTGGCGGACCGCGCCGGCGGGGCGCTTCATGTCGCAAAGTCGCCCTCCGTGCCGAGCGCCCCTGCGGACGGC
>JAPOZD010000261.1:2468-3895 GCA_026706245.1 Alphaproteobacteria bacterium | reverse complement strand
CAGCTGCCCGGCGCGAATTCGCCGGCGCGCATCCGGCGCAGCAGGTCGAGGCTTTCCGCGGCCGGGCGGTCGCGCCACGGGCTCGGGCGGCCGGGCTCGGTCAAGGTGCCACGCGTCTCCCGGATTTCCTCCGCCGACTGCTCATCGACATAGGCATGGCCCGTCTCGACCAGATGTTCGGCCCACTCGTAGAGCGTCTCGAAATAGTCCGAGGCGTGCACCGGCTCGCCCGCCCACTCGAAGCCCAGCCAGCGCACATCCTCCTGGATGGCGTCGATATAGGCCTGCTCTTCCCTGGCCGGGTTGGTGTCGTCGAAGCGCAGGTTGCAGTGCCCGCCGAACTCCCTCGCCACGCCGAAATTGAGGCAGATGGACTTGGCATGGCCGATATGCAGGAAGCCGTTGGGCTCCGGCGGGAAGCGGGTGATGACCGACTCGACCTGCCTTTCCGCAAGGTCGGCGCGTATGCGGTCGCGGATGAAGTCGCCGCCCGTCGGCGCGTCCATGGGGCCGGCGCTCCTTCTCAGAACGGCGATGTGCCGCGCGTCACGGTGCGATGCAGCACCCGGGCCTCGCCCGTTCGCGATTCGGCGCGGTGCAGCAGACACCGATTGTCCCACATCAGCAGATCGCCCGGCTGCCACGGATGGCGATAGACGAAACGGTCCTCCGTGCTGTGCGCCTCGATCTCCTCCAGCAGCGCCTCGCCCTCGTCGCGGTCCATGCCGAGAATGTGCGAGGCGTGGTTGCCGATGAAGAACGCCTCCCGCCCGCTCTCGGGGTGGCGCCGCACCAGTGGGTGCGCGACCGGCGGATAGACCGACGCTTCCTCCGGGCTCGCCTCCTGCTCGCCGGATTTCTGGCAGGAGCGCACCCAGTCATGCACCACCTTCATGCCCCGGAACGCCTCCCGCCGTTCCGGCGAATACGCCTCGAAGGCGCGGTTCATGTTGGCGAACTCGGTCCGCCCGCCCTGCGCCGGCACCTTCACGGCGTAGAGGAAGGTCGCGCAGGACGGCACCGTCCGGTACGACTTGTCCGAGTGCCAGCGCAGGTTCCCCTTCGCCGCCGCCTCGGGTCTCGGCTGCCCGTCGGCATCGAGGTTCGAGACCGTGTGGACGAGCGAGATGTCACCGCCCTTGTTGCGCTGGATATGCACGTCGAGCGGGCCGAATTGGAGCGTCGCCGCCAGTTGCGCCGGCTTGTCGAGCTCCTGGTCGCGAAAGCACAGGACATGGCAGTCCAGGAAGGCTTCGTTGAGCGCGGCCCGGTCGCCGTCGCCCAGCGGCGCGCGCAGATCGATACCCCGGACCTCGGCGGCCAGCACGTCGGAAAGCGGTCGGATAGCGAGTGTCATGGGCTCCAATCTAGCCGAGCGCCGGGCAGAGCGGTAGGCGGTTCGCGCCGCCCCGGCGCCGAAAGCGAAA
>JAPOZD010000261.1:0-2458 GCA_026706245.1 Alphaproteobacteria bacterium | reverse complement strand
CCGCCGGCCTCCTTGGACCATAAGCCGGGGAGTACAGTGATCGGCAAGCTTGCGGCCCATAAAGCGAAACGCCGGGCCCTGGGGCCCGGCGTCGGGTTGCGTGAATGTCGAGAGAACGGCGCGTGCGTTCAGGCCGCTTCGATGGTCTGCGGCGCGTCGGCGCCGATCTCGATCCGGCGGGGCTTCAGCGCCTCGGGGACCTCGCTCACCAGCTCGACGGCGAGCATGCCGTTCTCCAGCTTCGCGCCGGCGGCCTTCACATGCTCGGCGAGGCGGAAGGTGCGCCGGAACTGCCGGGTCGCGATGCCGCGATGCAGGAAGACGCGGCTGTCGTCCTGGCTCCGGACCTTGCCGGCGATCACGAGCTCGTCGCCCTTCGCCTCAATCGCAAGGTCCTCTTCGCCGAAGCCGGCCACC
Source organism: Alphaproteobacteria bacterium (assembly GCA_026706245.1). Classification (GTDB taxonomy): domain Bacteria; phylum Pseudomonadota; class Alphaproteobacteria; order Bin95; family Bin95; genus Bin95. Next base: position 2,041 of record JAPOZD010000261.1, on the reverse strand, counting down.
GCCATCTCGATGCGGTAGGTGTGCTCGCCGGTCTTGACGATGTTGCAAGGCGGATAGTGCTCCGCCGTCGCGTCGGCGTTCATGACGCGGTCGAAGTTCTTCATCAGCCGTTCGAAGCCGATGGTGGACCGCAGGAGAGGGGAGAAATCGAATGCCGTCATCGGTCATCCTCCTTGAGAAGCGATTGTCGATGTCTCCGGGCCCGCCGCTCATCGGCCGGACCCGCCGTCCTCCGCCCCCGGTCACCCGGCGAGCCTCGGACAACCCCCAGATGGGGATGCGCGGCGGCGATTCAAGACGCCGGGGCGATTCTTTCGACACCAGCCGCAACCCTTCTCTCCGGCGCGCAGAGACCAGCCGGGTGTCATGGCGTGTCATGTTTTGTCATGCGGCGGCCCGCGCCTCCCTGCGATGTGTCATGAAATGTCATGATCCGGATGCGCAAGGCGCATAGGCGATGGTCGTTTCCGGCATGACGCAGCCCTTTCGTGCAGGAATTGCGGATATTCCGCCGGTTTCCCCGGCTTTGCGTCTTCGGCATGAGTTCTTCCTTTCGATCCGTCTTCGTTCCATTTCCCTGCCGCCGGCCGGCCAGCGGCGGGACCCTAATTCGCGCGTAATGCGCGCCCGCGCCTGCGCCCGTGGGCGCGTGTCGGCGCCGGCGCGGTTCGCGCGCCTGATTGCCCGCGCCCGCGCGTGTGCGCCCAAGCGCACAGCGCACCTCTCCTGTTGGCCGAATCAGGGGCTATTTTCGCGCCGGCGCGAACCAGGAAAGCAAACGGCTCCCAGGACGCCGCTTCCCTCCCTGCGCCCTATATGGCGTTAGATTTTCCTGATGTCAAGCCATAATTTGAATTATTTCAAATCTCACGAACAAACATCAATCTTTCGCGGCAGGCGAGACCTGCTCCCTTCCCGCCTTACATTGCCCTACTTCCCGATGCAGAACTCCCGGAAGATGGCGTCCAGCAGGTCTTCCACATCGACGCGGCCGGTGACGCGGCCGAGCGCGCGGACGGCGAGGCGGAGGTCTTCGGCGGCGAGGTCGGTCTGGGGCGCGGCGGCGAAGCGGTCGAGCGCCTCGGCCGATTGCCCGAGCGCGTGGACATGCCGGGCGCGGAGCGCGCCGGGCGGGCCGGAGACGCGCTTGCGCACGGCGTCGGCTATGGTCCCGCGCAGCGCCTCCAGCCCCTCCCCCGTCCGGGCGGAGACGGCCAGGCCGGGGCCGGGCACCGCGCCGAGGTCGGCCTTGGTGCGGACGGCGAGGCCCGGCAGTTTGGGCGGTGGCGGGGCGTCGGGGGCGGTCAGCAGCAGGCAGAGGTCGGCCGCCGCCGCCTCGGCGCGCGCCCGGCGCATGCCCTCCCGCTCGATGGGGTCCCCGCTCTCATGCAGGCCCGCCATGTCGATCAGGCGGACGAGATAGCCCTCCATGACCAGCCGCGTTTCCAGCACGTCACGCGTCGTGCCGGCGCTCGGTGAAGTAATCGCGACCTCGCGTGCGGCGAGCGCGTTCAGGAGGCTCGACTTGCCGGCATTGGGCGCGCCTGCCAGCGCCACCCGGAAGCCGTCGCGCACGACCTCGCCGCGCGCGCCCGAAGCCAGCGCCTCGGCCATTTCCGCGCAGACCCCGGCCACGGTTTCCGAGACCTGCGCCTCCAGCCCGTCCGGCAATTCCTCGTCGCTGAAGTCGATGGCGGCCTCGATATGGGCAAGCGCTCCGACCAGCCGTTCCCGCCAGCCGTCGAACTGCCGCGCGAGCCCGCCGCCGAGTGCATGGAGCGCCTGGCGGCGCTGGCCCTCGGTCTCGGCGTCGATGAGCTCGGCAAGGCCCTCGACGGCCGTCAGGTCCATGCGCCCGGCCTCGAAGGCGCGGCGGGTGAACTCGCCGGGCTCCGCCGGGCGGAGGCCGTCCATACGCATCAGCGCCGCCTGCACCGCGTCCATCACGACGGGCGCGCCGTGGAGATGCAATTCGGCAGCGTCTTCGCCGGTGAAGCTCGCCGGACCCGGGAACCAGAGCGCGAGGCCCCGGTCCAGCAGC
>JAPOZD010000295.1 GCA_026706245.1 Alphaproteobacteria bacterium | reverse complement strand
CGCATGGCAAGGTGCTGCACCTGCTCGACCGGGACTGCTCGATCCAGCGCCGGCACCAGAAGGTGATCGAGGAGGCGCCGGCGCCCGGCCTGCCCGATCCGTTGCGCGCGGAAATGGGCGAAGCGGCGGTCCGGCTCGCCCGCGCCATCGGCTATGTCGGCGCGGGCACGGTCGAGTTCCTGGTCGATGAGGGCGCCGCCTTCCACTTCATCGAGATGAACACCCGCCTCCAGGTCGAGCATCCGGTGACGGAGATGGTGACCGGGCTGGACCTTGTGGAATGGCAGCTCCGTATCGCCGCGGGAGAGGCGCTGACGCTCTCGCAGGAGGATGTCGCCGCCTCCGGCCACGCTGTCGAGGCGCGGCTTTATGCCGAGGACCCAGCCAGGAGCTTCCTTCCGCAGACCGGGCGGCTCGCCCATCTCGCCTTTCCTGAGAACCGGCCGGGCCTCCGCATCGACAGCGGCGTCGAGACGGGCGACGAAATCACGCCGTTCTACGACCCGATGATCGCCAAGGTCGTCACCTGGGGCGAGGACAGGGAGCGCGCGCGGCTTGCGCTTGCGGACGCGCTGGCCGACACGCGTATCGCCGGCCTCAACACCAACCTCTTCTTCCTCGAGACGCTGGTTCGCCATCCCGCCTTTGCGGACGGGGCCCTCCATACGCATTTCATCGATGAGCACAGCATTGCGGCCGTCGAACCGCCCGCCGGCGATGCGGAAGCCATACGGGCATTCGCTGCCGTCGCCGTTCTCGAAAACCGGACACGGCGGCTGAAGGCCCGTCAGGAACGCGCGCCCGACCGCTTTTCGCCCTGGGGCCGGGCCGATGCCTGGCGGCTCAACAACCGGGGCAGCGACCGGCTGGAGTTCGACGACGGCGGCGAGACCATGGCGTATGAGGTCTTCCATACCGATGGCGGCTACCGGCTGGATGGCGGCGAGCGCGCTGTTTCGGTCTCCGGCGTGTCGTGCGGCGCAGATGGCGGCCTGATTGCGGAGATCGACGGCCGGCGGCAGAGCGGGACCGTGATCGCCGACGGCGATCGACTGACGGTGTTCCTCGATGGCGCCCGCCGGGAGATCCTGCTGATAGAGCCCGGCGCGGCAGCGATGAGCGCCGAAGTGGCCGGCGGACGGTTGACCTCGCCCATGCCCGGCACGGTGGTGCGGGTGCTGGTCGAGGCCGGCCAGACGGTTCGCAAGGACGAGCCGCTGATCGTGCTGGAGGCGATGAAGATGGAGCACACCATCGCCGCACCGGCCGACGGCACGGTCGAGTCCCTGCCCTTCGCTGTGGGCGACCGGGTGGAGGAAGGCGTCGAGCTCGTTGGCTTCAGGGCCGCGACGTGAGCGATCCGCGCGACCGTCTGATCGTCGGCCTCGACACGCCGGACTGCGACAGCGCCCGCCGGATCGTGGAGCGGATCGGCGACGCCGCGCGCTTCTACAAGATCGGCCTCGGCCTCTTCTATATCGGCGGCATCGAACTCGCGCGCGAGCTCGTGGCGGACGGCCGCAGGTTGTTCCTCGACGCCAAGGCTTACGACATCGACCAGACGGTGGAGAACGCCGCGCGCGGCGCGGCGACGCTAGGCGCCCGTCTGCTGACGGTCCATGGCGACCGGCGCATCATGGAGGCCGCCCGCCGCGGCCGGGGCGAAGCCGCAACCCGCCTGCTCGCCATCACAGTGCTTACCAGCATGGACGAGGCGAGCATCCGGGAACTCGGCTGGCGCGGCACGGTCGAGGAGCTGGTGCTTGCGCGCGCAGGCCATGCGAAGGAAGCCGGCATGGACGGCGTGGTCGCCTCGGGCCGGGAGGCCGCGGCGCTCCGCGAGGCGCTCGGGCCGGACATGCTGATCGTCACCCCCGGCATCCGCCTGCCCGGCTCTTCCGCCGACGACCAGAAGCGCGTCGCCACCCCCCGCGCCGCCATCGCCGCCGGCGCGGATTACCTCGTCGTCGCCCGCGAAATCCTCCGCGCCCCCGACCCGCGCGCCGCCGCGCTCCGCTTTCAGGAGGAGATTGCTGCGGCATAAAGCCAAAACCGGCGGAAGGAGGCGCAGGCGTGATGGACCCGGACCTGAACCTGATCGAGCGGGACCGCTCCTGCCTTCTGGTCATCGACGTGCAGCAGCATTTCCTGGACAAGCTGCCGCTCGGCTGGCGCGGCCCGCTGGTCGGGCGGATTGCGTGGCTGATGCGGGCGGCGGGTGCGCTCGGCATTCCGGTCGTCGCCACCGCCGAGGACGTGGAGCGCCTTGGCCCGCTCGTGCCGGCGCTCGCCCGCTGCCTGCCCGCCGGTGCGCCGCCGGTCTTCGACAAGCGGGTCTTCGGCCTCTGGGGCCAGGCGGATATCCGCGCTGCGCTGGAAGCCCTAGGGCGGGACTGCTTCGTGCTGGCGGGGCTGGAGACGGATGTCTGCGTGGCGCAATCGGCGCTCGGGCTGCGCGCAGCGGGCTACCGGGCTGCCGTGGTGGCGGACGCCTGCGGCTCCCCGCCGCCGAACCACGAATACGGGCTCCGGCGCCTCGCCGGCACCGGAACCGCGCTCACCACCGTCAAGGGCGTGTTCTACGAGTGGACGCGGGACGTGGAGGCCGCGTCCCGCGTGCGTGCGGAGCTGGGCGTACCGGATCCGCCGGGACTCACCCTGTAGGCACGGTCCGGCAAGGACATATACGCGGGCCCTCGCTTGCCCTATATCCGCCTGCCGACGACAAACGACCGAACGGAGCCGGAGACGAAGCCGTGACCCTCACCGTCCACAACACGCTGGCGCGCGCCAAGGAGCCCTTTGAGCCGCTCGATCCCGAGCATGTGCGCCTCTATGTGTGCGGGCCGACGGTCTATGACCTCGCGCATATCGGCAATGCGCGCCCCGTGGTCGTGTTCGACGTGCTCTACCGCCTGCTGAAGCGGCTCTATCCGCGCGTGACCTATGTCCGCAACATCACGGATGTGGACGACAAGATAAACGCCCGCGCGACGGAAACGGGAGAGCCCATCGACCGCATCACGGCGCGGACAACCGAGGCCTTCCACGCCGACATGGCGGCGCTCGGCGCGCTGCCGCCCGATGTCGAGCCGCGCGCCACCGGGCATATCGGCGAAATGATCGAGATGATCGAAAGGCTGATTGCCGACGATCACGCCTATGAGGCGGACGGGCATGTGCTGTTCCACGTGCCCTCCATGCCGGATTACGGGCGGCTCTCGCGTCACTCCCGCGAGGAGCTGATCGCGGGCGCGCGCGTCGATGTGGCGCCCTACAAGCGCGACCCGGCGGATTTCGTGCTCTGGAAGCCGAGCGCGGACGACCTGCCCGGCTGGCCGAGCCCCTGGGGCCGGGGCCGGCCCGGCTGGCACATCGAGTGCTCGGCCATGTCGCGCGCGTATCTGGGCGACACCTTCGACATTCACGGCGGCGGGGCGGACCTGATCTTCCCGCATCATGAAAACGAACTGGCCCAGAGCGTGTGCGCGCACGGGGGCCCCTTCGTGCGCTACTGGATGCATAACGGCTATCTGGTCGTGAAGGGCGACAAGATGTCGAAGTCGCTCGGCAATGTGCTGACCGTGCGCGAACTGCTGGCCGATACGCCGGGCGAGGCGGTGCGCCTCGCACTGCTGCAGGCGCATTACCGTGCGCCGCTCGAATTCGGCCCCGACACGCTGGCGGAGGCGAAGGCCGGCCTCGACAGGCTCTATCGGGCGCTCAGAGACGCGGGCGGGGCCGAGCCGGGCGAGGCCCCGCCGGCCGTATTGGAAGCGCTGCTCGACGACCTCAACACACCGGCCGCCATCGCCGCCATGCACGAGACCGCGACGGCGCTCAACCGGTCCGAGGACGCCGGGGAGAAGGCGGCGCTCGCAGGCGCGCTTCTGGGCGCGGGCGAATTG
>JAPOZD010000254.1 GCA_026706245.1 Alphaproteobacteria bacterium | reverse complement strand
TCCGCCACGTTCTCGACATAGAGGGTCTCGACCCTGTCGCCGAACTCCTTCTCGACGGCAAGGCGGCCGTGGTCGTGCTGGTAGGTCCAGCCATGGTCGCCGATCGGGCCCACATAGACGAACGCCGCCTTGACGGGATCGGCCGCCTGGGCCGCCGGAAGCGCCAGCGCCATGGCGAACGCGGCGAGGATGGTAGCTCTCAACATTCCCTGCTCTCCAACTGGGCCCGCGGGCCGTGTTGCCGTTTCCGGCCGGTCGGGAACACCGGGGCGCGGCGGCCCCTACCGGTCGGGGACGAAGACCTGTCCGAGACATGCCGGCGAGTCGTTTCTCGCCCTCCATTGGTCGCGCGAGAGTATCACCAGCGCCGCGACCGTCGCAAGGTAAGGCAGCGCCGAAAGGAACTGAGACGGCAGCGGGATTCCCTCCGCCTGTGCATGGAATTGCAGTATCAGCGCGCCGCCGAAAAGATAGGCGCCGACCGCCGCGCGCAACGGCATCCAGCTGGCGAACACGACCAGCGCCAGCGCAATCCAGCCCCGCCCCGCCGTCATGCCCTCGACCCATTGCGGCGTGTAGGCGAGCGAGAGATAGCCGCCGGCCAGCCCGGAGCAGGCGCCGCCGAACAACACGGCCAGGAAGCGGGTCCGGATGACATGGACGCCGAGCATGTGGGCGGAGCCGTGATTGTTGCCGACGGCGCGCAGCGCCAGCCCGGCGCGCGTGCGGAACAGGAACCAGGAGACGCAGACCGCAAGCGCCACCGACGCATAGACCAGCGGGTCCTGCCCGAACAGCAGGGTGCCGACAACGGGCAGGTCCGTCAGGAACGGTATGTCGATGCGTTCGAGCCTGAGTCCGGGCTGGCCGATGAAGGCCTCCCCGATCATGCCGGAAAGCCCGAGTCCCAGCAGCGTGAGCGCAAGCCCCGAGGCGACCTGGTTGGCGGCAAGGCGCAGCACCAGGAAGGCGAACAGGCTGGAAAGCGCCATGCCGCCGGCCATGGCGGCGATGACGCCGAGATAGGGAGAGCCGGTCAGTTGCGCGCCGGCGAAACCCGTGACGGCGCCGACGATCATCATGCCCTCGACGCCGAGATTGAGGACGCCCGAACGCTCCGTCACGAGTTCGCCGAGCGCCGCGATCAGCAGCGGCGTCGCCGCCGTGACGATGGTGAGGATGACCGCCTCGAAACCGGTCACGGCGCGTCCTCCGCGCGCGCGGCCGGGCGGCGCAACGGCAGGAAGTGCAGGCGATAGCGGATGAAGACGTCGCAGGCCAGAACGAAGATCAGGATGGCGCCCTGGAAAACGCGGGCGATCTTGTCGGAGACGCCTAGCGAGACCTGGGCCGACTCGCCGCCGATATAGGTCAGCGCCAGCAGCAGCGAGGCGAACAGCACGCCTACGGGATTCAGCCGCCCGAGGAAGGCGGCGATGATGGCCGTAAAGCCGTAGCCCGGCGAGATCGACGGGTGAAGCTGCCCGATCGTGCCTGACACCTCCGCGATTCCGGCGAGACCGGCGAGGCCCCCGGAGATGGCCAGCACGGCCATGATCGACCGGCGCTCGGAGAAGCCGGCGAACGCGCCCGCGCGCGGCGCCGCCCCGACGACCCGGAACTCGAAGCCCTTGAGGGTGCGCCCGAGGACGACGGCCAGCGCCGCGACCGCGACGAGGGCGAGTATCGTGCCGAAATGCATCCGCCCGGCCAGCGCCGGTATCACCGCGTCGGCCTCGAAGAGCCGCGACTCGGGGAAATTGTAACCCTCGGGATCGCGCCAGGGTCCGCGCACCAGCCAGTCCAGAAGAAGCTGCGCGACATAGACCAGCATCAGCGAGGTCAGGATTTCACTGGCGCCGAAGCGGACGCGGAAGAAAGCCGGTATGGCCGCCCAGGCCATGCCGCCCAGCACGCCGCACACCAGCACGGCCGGGAGGATCAGCGGGCCCTGAAGTCCGGGCATCATGACCGGCAGGATCGACCCGCAGATGGCGCCCACCGTGTATTGCCCTTCCGCGCCGATATTCCAGACATTGGCGCGGAACACCACGGCAAGCCCGACGCCGATGAGCGCGAGCGGCGTCGCCTTGACGACGATCTCCTCCAGCGACCAGGCCTCGGTGAGCGGCTTGATGAAATAGACGTAGAGCGCCCGGAGGGGGTCGTAACCGAGGGCGGCGAACAGGATGCTGCCGAACGCGAGCGTAAGCGCAAGGGCCAGCAGCGGCGACAGCCAGACCATGACGCGCGAATCTTTGCTCCGCTGCCGCAGTTCGATTCGCATGCCCTTCAGTCCCCTGCGCCGCCCATGAGGAGGCCGATCGCCTCCCGGCTCGTCTCGCCCGTCGGGACCGCCGGCGACAGCCGGCCCCGCGAGATCACGGCGATGCGGTCCGAAATCTCGAGAATCTCGTCGAGGTCCTGGCTGATGGCGAGAACGGCCGCGCCGCTGCGCGCCAGCGCAGTGAGCTCGCGGCGGATCTCGGTCGCCGCGCCGACATCGACGCCCCAGGTCGGCTGGCTGACGGCGAGCACCCCCGGCATGCGGTCGAGCTCGCGCCCGACAACGAACTTCTGCAGGTTGCCGCCGGAGAGCGCCTTCGCTTCCGGGTCCCCAGGCGGCGCGCGAACGTCGAAGCGGCCGACAATGCGCTCGGCAAGGCGCCGTGCGCGCCCCAGACGCAGGAGACCGCCGACCGCCACATCCGGGTCCGTGCCGTGCCGGGTGAGGACGGCATTCTCGGAAAGGCGCATTCCCGGCACGGCGGCATGGCCGAGCCGCTCCTCGGGGATGAAGGCCGCGCCCAGTCGCCGCCGCGCCCTCGGTCCCGCCCGCCCGCAGGGCTTCCCGTCTATCTCGACGGCGGTCTCGTCGGAGGCGGGCGCTTCGCCCGAAAGCGCCGCGAACAGCTCGTCCTGGCCGTTGCCGGCCACGCCGGCGACCCCGACGACCTCGCCGCCACGGACTTCGAGCGAGATGTCTTCGAGCGAGATTCCGAAGGGCGTGCGGGCTTTGTGCGAGAGGCTGCGAACGGCGAGGCGCACAGGACCGCGCGCGACAGGCTCGCCCGGGCCGCCACCGACGCCTTCAACATCGGCGCCGACCATCAGCCGGGCGAGCTCGGCGGTGGTTGCCGTCTTCGGGTCGGGACGGCCGACAACCTGGCCGTGGCGGAGCACGGTTGCGGTGTGGCAGAGCTGACGGACCTCTTCGAGCCGGTGGCTGATATAGAGCACCGCGCAACCCTCTTCCGCGAGCCGGCGCAGGGTCTCGAACAGCCGTTCGGCTTCCTGCGGCGTCAGCACGGAGGTCGGCTCGTCCATGATGAGCAGCCGCGGGCGCTGCAGCAGGCAGCGAACGATCTCGATGCGCTGGCGCACGCCCACCGGCAGGCTGGCCACCCGCGCCGCCGGGTCGAGCGGCAGGCCGTAGGACTCCGAGACCGACCGCACATCCGCGGCAAGCCCGCGTCCCGCAGCATCCGGCGGCAGCGCCAGCGCAATGTTCTCGGCGACGGTCAGCCCCTCGAACAGCGAGAAATGCTGGAAGACCATTCCGATGCCGAGCGCGCGCGCTTCGGCCGGATTGCCGACGGCCGCCGGCCGGCCTTCCCAGCTCACAGAGCCTGCGTCCGGCTGGAGCGAGCCGTAGAGGATTTTTACAAGGGTCGATTTGCCGGCGCCGTTCTCGCCGAGCAGCGCATGAATCTCGCCGGAATGCACGGTGAGGTCGATGCGGTCGTTCGCGGCCAGGCCGCCAAAGCGCTTGACGATGCCGCGCGCTTCCAGAAGGACATTTCCGCCCGGCATGTGCGGAGCTTCCCCAAGCACAGTCGCCTGAAGTTAGAGCATAGTCCTGCCGGTTTGAACCCGGATTATCGCCAGGTCCGGGAGGCGGATGGACAACAGAGACGGAGGCTGGGACAATATGCCGGAAAT
>JAPOZD010000437.1 GCA_026706245.1 Alphaproteobacteria bacterium | reverse complement strand
CGCCGCCGCGCGGACTTTGCGGGGAGTCTTCGCTAAACTCCGCTAAACTCGCGTAAAACCGGACGGCGGCGCAGGAGGAGGTTCCGATGAGCGGCGATTTCAACATGTCGATGCGCAAGTTCCTGAAGCAGGTCGGCGTGACCTCGCAGCAGGCGATCGAGGAGGCGATGCGCAGCGCCGGGCAGGAGCGCACGGCGGGCAAGAGCTTCACCGCCCGCATGGTGCTGACCATCGACGAGCTCGACCTCAGCCACAGCGTCGAGGGGCGCATCGACGGGAAGGCGGAATGACCGCAACGCGCGAGGAGGTGCTGGAGGCGCTCAAGGGCGTCACCGATCCGATCAGCGGGCAAGACCTCGTCTCCGCCGGCCCGGTGCGGGCGCTGACGGTGGACAGCGGCACGGTGCGCTTCGTGCTGGAGATCGACCCGGCGCGCGCCGAGCTCATGGAAGGCGTGCGGGCCGAGGCGGAAGCGGCGGTGCAGGCCGTGCCCGGCGTCGAGCAGGTGTCCGCCGTGATGACCGCGCACCGCGACGCGGCGCCGGGGCCGGAACTCAATATCGGCCGCCGGTCCGAACCAGCCGGCCCCAGGCAGATTCCCGGTGTGGACCGCATCGTCGCCATCGCGTCCGGCAAGGGCGGCGTCGGCAAGTCAACCGTCACCGCCAACCTTGCCGCGGCGCTGGCGGCCGAGGGGCGCCGCGTCGGCCTGCTCGACGCCGATGTTTACGGGCCCTCGCAGCCGCGGATGCTCGGCGTTTCAGGGCGCCCGGCCTCGCCCGACGGCAAGACCATCCTGCCGCTGCGAAACCACGGCGTCACCATGATGTCTATCGGGCTGATGACGCGCGAGGACGAGGCGGTGGTCTGGCGCGGGCCGATGCTCATGGGCGCGCTTCAGCAGATGATGAACCAGGTGCAGTGGGGCGCGCTCGACGTGCTGCTGGCGGACCTGCCGCCCGGCACGGGCGATGTGCCGATGACGCTCTCGCAGACGGCCGAGGTCACCGGCGCCATCGTCGTCTCCACCCCGCAGGACGTGGCGCTGCTGGACGCCCGCAAGGGCGTGGACATGTTCCGCAAGATGTCCGTGCCGATCCTCGGCATGATCGAGAACATGAGCACGCATATCTGTTCCAATTGCGGGCATGAGGAGCATCTGTTCGGCCATGGCGGGGTCCGCGCCGAGGCGGAGAAGCTCGGCATCCCGCTGCTCGCAGAGATCCCGCTGGCGCTCGGCATCCGGCTTGCTTCCGACGGCGGCGCGCCCATCGTGGTGTCGCGGCCGGCCTCGCCGGAAGCGGCGGCCTTCCGTCATGTCGCGCAACACCTGATCGAGACCGGGGCGGGATGAGCGAACCCGTCTTCCCGCCGCTGTTCCAGGGCCAGGCCGTCGGGGGCCGCACGGACCCCTTCGCCAAGGCCTGTGCGCTCGCCGCGCTCGGCTGCGACGGCGGGACGATCATCTACAATATCGGCGCGGACCGGCTGGCGGCGGCCATCGTGTTCGCGCCCGAAGTGGTGCTGGAGGACGCGATGGCGATGCTGCCGGCCTGCGGGGTCGGGTTTCAGAACGCGCTCGGCGCGCTCGCGCCGCCGGAAGTCGCCGTGCATCTCACCTGGGTGGGCGGCATCCTGGTGAACGGGGCTGCCTGCGGGCGGCTCCGCGCTGCGGCCGCCGAGTGTGCGCCGGAAGACGTGCCGGACTGGCTGGCGGTCGGGCTCGAAGTGCCGCTCATCGCCGAGGACGTGGATGCGCCCGGCGCCGCGCCGGACCGGACCTCGCTCTATGAGGAAGGCTGCGTGGAGGTTGCGCCCGACGCGCTGCTGGAGAGCTGGTCGCGCCACACGCTGGTCTGGATCAACCGCTGGTCCGACGACGGCGCGGGACCGCTGCACGGCGAATGGCGCGGCCTCGCCCACGGCATCGGCGGGGAGGTTTCGGTCGGCGGGCGCACGGGCCTGTTCGTGGGCATAGACGAGCGCTTCGGCATGCTGCTGCGCGAGGGCGAGGCGACGAGCCTGCTGCCGCTCTCCGGCCTGCTGGAGCGGGGAGGAGAGACGTGAACCTGGCGCGCGCCATCCATTTCGACGAAAGCGACCTGCGCATCTTCCACAGCCCGGCGCGCACGGGCGAGTGGTGCGTTCCCGGCGGCTTCGAGTTCTCCAACTGGTCCGAGGCGGACCTTGTCGGCAAGGCGCGGCAGGCCTTCGCCAACGGATGGCTCGGCGTCGAGACCTTCGGGCGCGTCACCTTCGTTGCCGTCACTGCGGTCCGGGAGGAGGAATTCGAAGCGCTGGCCGCGCGGCTCGCCGGGCATTTCGTCCAGATTTACGGCGCGCCCTCGGTCGAGGCGGCGCTGCCCGTCGCCAGGGAAGAGCTGGAGCATATGGCCGAGCTCTGCGAGGACCACGACCCCAACACGCTGCTGACGGTCGCCCGCGAACTCACCGAATCCGGCGTGCGCGAAAGCTTCCGCTCCATCAAGCCCCAGGACGCCGGCCTCGAACAATTCGCCATCCACGGCGACCTGGAGGGGTGAGGGCGCCGGGGCGGCCCGTTACCCGTCGCTCTCCCCCAACCATCGCGCCAGCGCCTTGTCCGGGTCGGCGATTTGCTCGATCGAGGTGTACCAGTGGTCTTCCCAGCCGGTGGCGGGGAGGCCGGCGAAGACCATGAGGTTGAGCGGGTATTGCTCGCTGTCGGTGCAGCGGCGGAAATCGTCGCGGAAGAGGAAGACCGGCTTGTCCCAGGCGAAGGCCAGGCCGAGCTCGACCATCACGCCCTCGTCCGGCGGGCAGCCGTTCACGACCGCGAACAGCCCGTCTGCCTCCCTCACATCGCGCATGTCCGCCTGCGCGATGCGCCAGGCCCAGCCGGCTTCGGCGCGGTCGATCTGGTTGTTGCGCGCGAAAGGCTCCCACACTTCCGCCCCGACCGCCTCCAGCGCTTCTTCCAGCGCCCTGAGCGGCCCCTCTTTCTGCTGCGCGGAGAAGCCATAGGGGTTCGCCAGGTAAAGCGTCTTGCGCCGGCTCATCTCCGCTTCCTTTCCCCGGGTCCCGCCGGGCGCTTCAACCATCGTTCAGATGGCAGGCCGAGAGCCGTCCGGGCGCGATTTCCTTCAGCGTCGGCGCTTCCTCGCGGCAGCGGGGCATGGCATGGGGGCAGCGCGGATGGAAATGGCAGCCCGTCGGCGGGTCGAGCGGCGAGGGAATCTCGCCCTTGACCGGCTCGTAGATGCGCCGGCGGGCGTCCAGTGTCGGCGCGCCCGCCAGCAATGCCTGCGTATAGGGATGGTTCGGCCCGTCGAACAGCGGCCCGGTCGGAGCCGACTCGACCACGCGGCCGAGATACATGATGACCACCCGGTCGGAGATATGCTCGACGACGCTCAGATCGTGGCTGATGAACAGATAGGTGAGGTCGAGGTCGCGGCGCAGGTCCATGAACAGGTTGAGCACCTGCGCCTGGATCGAGACGTCGAGCGCCGCCACGGCCTCGTCGCAGACCAGGAATTCCGGGTTGACCGCGAGCGCGCGGGCGATGCCGATGCGCTGGCGCTGGCCGCCCGAGAACTGGTGCGGATAGCGCCGCTTGAAGGCCGGATCGAGCCCGACGCGGCGCATGATGGCGTCGATATAGCCGTCGCGCTCGCTTCTCGAGACGATGCCGTGGAGCAGCGGCGCTTCGCCGACGATGTCCTCGACGCGCATGCGCGGGTTGAGCGAGGCGAACGGGTCCTGGAAGATCATCTGCACCTGGAGCGCGGCCTCGCGCGCTTCGCGCCCCTGCAGGGTCTTCAGGTCCCGGCCCCGGTAGAACACCGCGCCCTCGGTCGGCTCCATGATGCCGGCGACGATCCGCCCGAAGGTGGACTTGCCGCAGCCCGACTCGCCGACAATGCCGACCACCCCGCCGCGCGCGACCGAGATCGTCACGCCGTCGCGCGCATG
>JAPOZD010000369.1 GCA_026706245.1 Alphaproteobacteria bacterium | reverse complement strand
TCGATCCTGCGTTTCCCAGGATCTGGCCCGCAGTGATCGTGGCCCAGGTCGCAATAGCAGGCATCTTGTGGCAAGCCGTCTGTCGAGCGGTCGGCCGGATGCGCTCGACCGGCCGGAGCCGCGCGTAATGTTGAAAGCGGCTTGGCATGGCAGCGGCGGCGCGGTCCATACGGTGACGCTGCTGGCCATGCTGTCGCTGCTGTTTTCCGGGGCGATGTTCGGCTTTTTCTTCGCGTGGGTGTGCTCGACCATGTGGGGGCTGGACGCGGCGGACCCGAATGTGGCCGTCGCCGCCATGCAGGCCATGAATGCGAGCGTGCGCAACTGGGTCTTCGCGCCGGCCTTCTTCGGCACGCCCGTGCTGCTGATGTTCACGGCGCTGGCCGCCTTGAGGACCGGGGCGCGGCGGGCCGCGACCGGTTTCGCGCTCGCCGGCCTCCTCTATGTGCTGGGCGCGATGGTCCCGACCATGACCGTCAATGTGCCGTTGAACGAGGCGCTGGCGCTGGTCGAGACGCCGCTCGGCGCTGCGGAAGCCGGCGATGCGTGGCGGGCCTATTCCGGGCCTTGGCAGGCATGGAACGCCGTTCGCGCCGCGGCCGCGGGCTGCGTCCTCGCGCTGGCGGGCTGGAGCCTCCGGGGCGCGGGCGCCCTTCCGGTCAGGCGCGCCGGCGGATGAGCCAGACGCCGGCCATGGTGAGCGCGAAGCCGGGCCACATGGCGGCGGGGAGGTCCTCGCCGAGAAAGGCCCAGGCGAGCAGGGCGGTCACCCCCGGCACCAGGTAGAAGTTGGACGCGGCGCGGCCCGCCTCGCCCTGGCGCAGCATGTAGAGCAGCAAAGCCATGGCGCCGAGCGAGACGCCGAAGGTGAGATAGGCGAGCGCGGCCACCATGCCGGGCGTCCAGACGGCGTGCGGCGTCTCGAACGCCCAGGTGAACGCCCATGCCGTCACTGCCGCCGAGGCAAGCTGCACCGTGTTCGCCCCGATGAGCGGCGCGTCCCGGCAGAAGCGCGCATGGTAGAGCGTGCCGCCGGCAAGCGCGGCGATGGAGCCGACGGCCCAGGCGATGCCCGCCGGGCGGCCGAGATCGAACGCGCCGATGCCCGCAACCAGTGCTACGCCGCCCGCGCCGAGCAGGAAGCCGATCCACTGCCGGCCACGGAACCGTTCGCCGAGCAGCGGGCCGGCCACGAGCGCCGTCGCAATCGGGTGCAGCGCGCCGATCAGCGCCATGGTGGCGCCGCGGATTTCGGTCATGGCGAGATAGGCGCCGCCCAGATAGACGGCGTTGATGATGGCGCCCGAGAACGCCAGGTGGGCCAGCCCGGAGAGGCCCGGCCGCCAGTTCCGCACGACGAACGCCGCAGCGAGCGCCAGCACCGCCGCGGCGACGGTGAAGCGGATCGCCAGGAAGTAGAACGGCGTGATGTCCGGCAGGCCGGCGCGGACCGCGACGAACGCGCCGGACCAGATCAGGACGAAGAGGAACGGGGCGAAGCGTGTCATACCGGCGGTCGTCGATCGGAACCGATGACGGCCCCCCCTTTCGTCGCCCCGGCCCCCGAGCCGGGGCCTCGCGCCACCGGAGCAATGCTGCGTGGAGGCCCCGGCTCTCCGCTTCGCTCCGGCCGGGGCGACGGTGGAGTGGTATTCTCCATGAGTCGAAACCCGACGCCGCTGGTATCAGCTTGCGCTGTCCTCGATCACCTCGCCGCCGAGCTCCTCGACGAAGGCGTAGATCTCGGTTGCCGCCGCGTCGATGCGCGCGCGGTCCGCTCCGCGCACGACCAGCGCGACGCCGGTGCCCTTGTCGGTGTTGTAGAAGGGGTAGGAGCCGAGATCGAGTTCCGGGAAGCGCTGCTGCACCGCGCCCAGCCCCTTGGCCAGCACACCCTCCACCAGCCGGGTCGAGAGCGACCGGGAATGGATCACCGTGCCGCGCCGGAGCGAGGGTTTGGCGGCCTCGAACATGGACTGCATGATCTGCGGCACCCCGGCGAAGACGAACACGTTCTCCATGCGGAAGCCGGGCGCGATGGACACGGCGTTGTCCACGAGCTCGGCGCCGACCGGCGTGATCGTCATGCGCTTGCGCGCCTCGGTGAATTCCTGGCCGCGCCGGTCGTACCACTCCGCCATCCGGCGGTAGCTTTCGGGGTGGTAATGCCATTCCGTCCCGAAGGCGGCGGCGACGGATTCGGGCGTGATGTCGTCATGGGTCGGCCCGATGCCGCCGGTGGTGAACACATAGTCGTAACGCGCCCTGAGCTCGTTGACGGCCCGGACGATCTCCTCGCGGATGTCGGACACGATGCGTACTTCCGAGAGCTGGATGCCGATCTCGTTGAGGCCGTTGCCGAGAAAGGCGATATTCCTGTCCTGGGTGCGGCCGGAGAGGATCTCGTTGCCGATGACGCAGAGCGCGGCGGTAACCGTGGGAGCCATGGGAGTCGTCCTCGGGCGGCGGGCGGGCGGAGGATAGCCCCGCCGGGCGCGCTCTTGAAGACGGCGCAGCGGAAGCGCCGAAATGCTATGTTGCGCGCCGAGCCCCGTCCGCCAACACCTGCCCGGAGCCTCGATGCAGCTCAAGCGCCAACAGACCCGCCGCCGGGAAGACGACATCGCGACCCACACCGCGGACGACCTTGCGGCCATGCGCAAGGCCGGGCGGCTTGCGGCGGAAGTGCTGGACCATGTGACGCCGCATGTCGTGCCGGGCGCGACGACGGAGCATCTGAATACGGTCTGCCACGAGTTCATCCTCGCCAACGGGGCCGTGCCGGCGCCGCTCAATTACAGGGGCTTCCCGAAGTCGATCTGCACGTCGATCAACCATGTCGTCTGCCACGGCATTCCCGGCCCCCGCCGGCTGCGCGACGGCGACATCATGAATATCGACATCACCGTCATACTCGACGGCTGGTACGGCGACACGAGCCGCATGTTCCTGGTCGGCGAGGGTGTCGGCGTGAAGGCGCGCCGTCTGGTCTCGGCCACGCATGAGGCCCTGATGCGCGGCATCGAGACGGTCCGTCCGGGCGCGTATCTCGGCGATATCGGCCACGCCATCCAGGCCTATGTCGAGCCGATGGGCTTTTCCGTGGTGCGGGATTTCTGCGGCCACGGCCTCGGGCGGGAGTTCCACCAGCCGCCGAGCGTGCTGCATTACGGCCGGCCGGGCGACGGGCCGATGCTGCGGGAAGGCATGTTCTTCACCATCGAGCCGATGATCAATGCCGGCCGGTTCCATGTGAAGATCCTCGCGGACAACTGGACGGCCGTCACCAAGGACAAGTCGCTCTCGGCCCAGTTCGAGCACACGGTCGCCGTGGTGCCGGACGGCGTGGAAGTGCTGACCTATTCTCCGAAGGGGTGGGACAAGCCTCCCTATGCCTGACGACCCCCGAAACGAGGGCGGAAACAACGCCGTTCCGCTCTTCGGCTCGACTGCGCCCGATGCGCCCGCGCCGGCGCGTCCGAAAGGCGCCGGGGCGCGGAAGGGCGATGAGCGGCTCCGGAAGCAGCGGCAGGGCCACAGGGAGCGCCTGCGCCGGCATTTCCTGGCGAACCTGCACGGCGACATCCGCATGCGGGATTACGAGCTGCTGGAGTTGCTGCTGTTCGGCGCCTATCCCCGGCGCGACGTGCAGCAGATCGCGAGGGACCTAATCGAGGCCTTCGGCTCGCTGGCGGGCGTGCTGGCCGCCGAGCCGGCGGCGCTGCTGAAGGTCAAGGATGTAGGGGAGGCGGCCGTCTCGCTCATCAAGGTCGCCGAGGCGCTCGGGATCGAGCTTGCCCGCGAGGCCGCGGTCGCCGGCGAGATGCTGAACGACTACGACGCGCTCGCCGCCTATTGCCGCGCCCGCATGGGCCGGCGGCCGGTGGAGGAGTTCCGTATCCTGTTCCTGGACAAGAGGAACCGCCTGATCCTGGACGAACGCCAGTCCACCGGCACGATCGACCAGGC
>JAPOZD010000075.1:3494-3976 GCA_026706245.1 Alphaproteobacteria bacterium | reverse complement strand
CACGGCGGCTTCGATCATGCCGTGGCCGTCGGCGTAGTGGCGCAGGAACTTCGGTTTGAAGCAGGGGCTCATGCCGAGCATGTCCTGCAGAACCAGAACCTGGCCGTCGGTGTGCGGGCCGGCGCCGATGCCGATGGTGGGGATGCCGATCTCCCGGGTAACGAGGCGGCCGAGTTCCACGGGTATGCACTCGAGCACCAGCGCGAAGCAGCCGGCCTGTTCCAGCCGTTTTGCCGACTCGAGGATTTGCGCCGCCTGCCCTTCGTTGCGGCCCTGCACCTTGTGGCCGCCGAACGCTTCGACGGACTGGGGAGTGAGGCCCAGATGCCCCATCACGGGCACGCCGGACTCGACCACATGCGCCATCAGGTCGACGTGACCGGCTTCGCCCTCGATCTTGACGGCGTTGGAGCCCGCGCGCATGAGTTCCTGCACCGAGTCCATGGCAAAGGCGGTGCCCTTGCGCACCGAGAGAAAGGGCA
>JAPOZD010000075.1:0-3484 GCA_026706245.1 Alphaproteobacteria bacterium | reverse complement strand
CCACCACGAACTTGTCCGGCGCGCCCCGCCGCACGGCGCTCACGTGCAGCGCCATCATCTCCACCGTGGCATGCACGGTGCTGTCGAAGCCGTGCATGACCATGGCGAGGCTGTCGCCCACGAGCAGGGTGTCGATCTCGGTATCGTTGAGCACCCGCGCCGACCAGCAGTCGTAACAGGTGACCATGGAGATGGGATGGTTTGCGGCCTTGCGCTTGCTAAAGTCGAGTACGTTCATGCCTGCCCCCCGTGTCGGCGAAAGGACAGGAACTCCCCGCGGCGGAAGCAGGCCGACGCTTCAGGTACCTGTCCTTCATTGGATCAAGTCCTTGTCAAACTGTGTCAATTCAAACGATGTCAATGGCGCCGCTTGGGGCGCCGGTCTCCGTTCTACGGTGAGAATCGAAGCCGTGGGGGAGAATATTGGGGAACAAGGTGGTTGTAAAGGCCATGGAAAAAGCGTTCGACGGCGGGTGGCCGATCGGTACTGCTCCGGCCTGAACCGGTGTTGCCCCGGCAGACCACACCGCCATCGAACTCAAGCGCCGGCGCGCAGTGCGCGATCGCCGGCGGTGCGTGCAACCGGGGCGTCTTTCGTGCCCGGCGTTGCCGCACATCCCGGGTGTCCTGGCCTGCGTGTCTCGGACACCGGTTTAATGGACCCTAGATTCCCGGCCGCAGGTCCAACAAGGCCCATTCAGGATGAATTCCGCCAACAGGGGAAAATTTCCTGAACGCGACCCACGCCGCACGGTTCGATACCGTCGTCATCGGAACACCGTTTGCGGCAGCCCATCCTTCACCCCCGACCGGCGAACCGCGCCCGGGCCGCGGGTACGTCCGGCCACTGACTGCCGGCCGTCAGGCACGCCGGTCTTTCGCCCTGGAAACAGCGGCATCGACCGCCACCCGGTAGGTGCGGCTCACCGGCACTTCGCGGCCCCCGGTCAGGCGCAGCATCATGCGGCCGTCGAGCCGCCGTACGCCGACGATGTGACGGTTTGCCACCCAATACGAGCGATGCACCTGAATCCCCGTATCGCCCAGAGCGGCAACGGCATCCGCAAGGCGCATCAGAATCAGGCAGGAACCTTTTGTGGTGACCACGTTGACGTAGTGGCCCGAAACGGTGACGAAGACGATGTCGCGGCCGAGCATTTCCGGCAACCGGCCGAACAGCGCCTGCCGCAAGCCGAGCGCCGGCCCGGGGCGGGCGGCGGGCGTTTCGGCCGCTGCCCCGGCAAGTTGGGGCGCAACGGGGCTCGATTCCGTTGCGGCGCCAAGCCTGACCCCGGCCCGCTGACAGGCGACGTAGTAGAGGACGCCGCGGCATGCCAGAGCCGCCGCAACGGTGTTCACGTATGCCTCCGACATCGACGGATCGATGTCCTCAAGCTGGAACAGGCCGAACGCCATGAGAACCACAGCCGTGCAGGGCAATGCCGCAAACAGCGTGCCGGCGATGCAGGCGAACAGGATCTGCACCGGGGCGAGGGAGCGCGCCACATGGAGCGTGAACGCGCTCAAGGCATGGCAGACGGGCCAACAGAGAACACCGCAAAAGGCCACGAACGACAGGCGCTGGAAGAAGCCCAGCTTCTCGCCGATGCCGAGCGGACCGAGCACCGCGAAAATCAGCAAACTCGCGGCCAGGATGCCGAGCGACACCCGAATCAGCCACCACTCCAGAAACTCCCGGTGCGCATGGCGCAGGCACCGTATTCCCGAAATCGCGCTCTCGCCGGTCTTCTGCCTCATCAGCCCCTGACCTGGTCATCATTGCAGACCGTTCGAGAATTCGAACTACCGGAATCGTCGCCGCAAACTGCCGGATACCGCGATCGCCAACATCCCCCGGGGTCTACTTTCCTGAATCCTTAGTCGCGGAAATCGGCGGTTTGTTCCCGCGAATTCGAGAAGTATTTCGTCGAGGATGTCTGGCGGGTCCGCGCCGCCCGAGCAGCGAATCTAGAACTCCGGGTCGGGCCTTGCGTCGGCGGGGCCCCGGTGGAACACGGCTGCTACCCTTTTTGCGGCGCCGTTCTTCGCCGCATCATCGCAGGCAGGAACGGCTTCATCAGGCGCGCGAGCAGCCGTGCCGCCCAACCGGGTTCCGGTGTGAGACTCGCGGCGCTGTAACCGTTGATGCCGAGATCCTTCCTGAGGCCGGCGGTGACCGCGGCCATCTGAGGGTCCAGCGGGATTCCGGTGCCGTCGGCGATGCGCACCATCCGCTGAAAGTTGGCGACGATGCAGGCCGCATCGACCATGGCCGCCTCGCCCAGTTCCTCCATGACCTGCCCGCGCGCGCCGGCGATGGCTGCCGCGTCTTCGCCGAGGCAAACCTCGGCGAAGGCGAGCAGGGCCCTGTCTCCGGGGATTCCCGTGGCGACCTCGTCGCCCGCCACGACGCCGTTGATGTCGACAGTGTCTCCGTGGGTCCTGGCGCTCAGACTGAGCATCAGTGCATGGGCGCTGGTTCAGTAGAAGCAGTCGCTCAACGATGAGATGCGCCCTGCCACCAGTTCGATCTGGTTGCGCGAGATGGCCCGGCCGGCGTTGTCGCCGGGGGTCATGATGCATCGCATCGGCAGGTAATGGCTGCGGCTCAGTGTCTTGAGCATGCGCACGGAATCCGGCACCAGGCTCATGGCGGAGATGACGTTACCGGCGCGGCCGCCCGGATAGAGGTCGGCTTCGGCCTCACTGGCGTTCTCAGGCTGCACCGTGTGCACCCAGGCCCCCGAGTCCGCGGCGCCTGGGGGGCGGTAGCCGCTCGGTTTCCCGGCCACGGGCACCGGCAGCGGCTCCAGCGGCAGGCCGAGCGCGCGGTGCAGGGCGTCGATGCTGATCGCCGCCACCACGACGCCGAGGATCTCGACGTACGCCTCGTCGGTGATGCCTCCGGCATTTACCTTGTCGAGCCAGGTTCTCGACAGCCGCGCCGGGTCCGTGGTGAGGCGGTGGACGATGTCGACGACCAACTCCGGCAGGTTGGTGGTGGTGTGGTGCGGGCCGAAATCCCCTTCCGGCGACAGCGCTGCGGCACGCTTCTCACAGGCCCGGCAGGAGCGTGCGTTGCGCGACTCCTCGACGAACGCCACCCGGTCCTCCCCGCGCCACCAGTTGCCGGGTTGGCCGATGTTCCGCCAAATTTCCCTGTGCGCATCGGGAATGTCGTCGCGTATCGCATACGCACTCCCGGTGTAGTCGAAACTCATCGGCCGCCGGTACTGATCCTCAATCGGCCAAATGTAGCCAATTCGGCACGTCTAGGAAACCGGCGTCTCGCCCGTGAGTATCCATAGCGGATCTCCCTCGGACGGGGAACGGTCGAGAAAAGCCACGTTGCCGAATCCGCCGAGCACCAGGTAGGCGCCCACCAGGCGTACCCGCTCGGCCGGCGGCATCTGATGAAAGGCCCGGATCGCCTTGGTGGGGAACATGCGGTGCGACACGGCGATGCCGATGCGTCCGCCGGGGC
>JAPOZD010000155.1 GCA_026706245.1 Alphaproteobacteria bacterium | reverse complement strand
ATGGCAAAGGCCGGCAAGGCGGAGTTCCATCGCGCCGCCCCCGCCCGGCGGGCTACCGGATTCACACATCTCTCCGGGCCTTTATCCGGTGCGTTTGCCAGCTGTGCTGCACAGGCCAGCGACCCCCATCCGTCACCCCGGCCCCCGAGCCGGGGTCCATCCATGACTCCCGATGCCGCCGCGGCCGGTGGAGAAGAGGCCGAACCGCCGGGGCCTGCCCCGGACCGCGCCGGCCCTCGCGAACCGGCGGGGGATCCGGGGTTGCCGCGAGAACCGAGGCTGGACCCCGGCTCGGGGGCCGGGGTGACGACGTGGGACATGCAATAATGCCACACGACCGGGCAAAGATGTGTGCATGCGGCAGGCCCGGCGGGTCAGTAGGTTTCGACGTAGCTCCCGTCCACCAGCTTGTCGATGCCGATGTCGCCCTTCACCAGCCCTTCGGCCTTGAACCAGTCGAGCTGCGCCTGGACGCTCGAGAGGTTCAGCTTCGCGCCCTCGTTGAGCCGCATGGCGCCGTTGCGGATCGACGGCGCGGCCTTCTCAAAGGGCCGGCTGGTATAGACATATTTGTGGATGAGCCGGACCGTCGCTTCGGCCGCGTCTTCTCCGGCGGTCTTGTCCACCAGCGCGGCGTTGAAGTCTGCCGCCCCGCGCGAGAAAGCAGCGAGGAAGCGGGTCGTCAGGTCCCGCTTGTTCGCCGCATTTTCCGCCGACGTGAACACGGTCGTCACCTGGTAGTCGGGCGCATAGTCGTTGACCCAGCCGATGATGTGGACCGCGCCGCCCTTGGCGAGTGCTTTGGCGATATGCGGAACGATCGCCCAGGCGTCGATCTGGCCGGATTTGAGCGCGCCGATGACCGCGCCCACCTTCTGCAGGGGCTTCAGCGCGATCTCGGACATCGGGATGCCTTCCTTTTCGGCGATGCGCGACGCCATGTAGTGGAAGGAGGAGCCCGTCTGCGTGATGCCGAAGCTGCGCCCGGCCAGCTTCGCCGGCGAGGTCACGCCGTCCTTGAACGCCGCGTCGGAAACGAGGATCGCGGACCCGTCGATCCCGTCCTCCTCATGCAGCGCGCCGCCTATGACCTTGATGGCGCCCTTGTCGGCGAGGTTGATGAGTCCGCCGGTAATCGCGGTGACACCGTAGTCGATGTCGCCGGAGGCAATGGCGACCGCCATCGGCGCGGCGGCCTGGAAATATACGAACTCGACATCGAGCCCGGCTTCCTTGAAGTAGCCCTTCTCGAAGGCGATGAAGCTTGCGGAGTGGGAGGTGAAGCGCAGCGCCCCCACCTTGATCTTGTCGTCCGCCGCAACCGCCGTGCCGGCAAGAACCGTCGCGCCCGCCAGCAGCGCCAGCACCGACCGCCGGACCGCGGCGGCAAACCGTGTCGTCAACATATTCCGCTCCCTCTCCCGGAAAGACTGCCCGAAGCCGCGCATCATACAGGCTGGGGCCGGAACAACGAAACCGGGGCGCTCCCGGGCCGGCCGGTTTCGCCCTTACGCCGCCATTGCCTCCATCGCCTCGCGGTATGGATAACCGAGCGCGTCGGCGACCTCCCTGCAGGTCACCTCCCCGGCATGCACGTTGAGGCCGTTGCGCAGGTGGGGGTCATCGGCAAGCGCGCGGCGGTAGCCCTTGTCGGCCAGCGCCAGCACATGCGGCAGCGTCGCGTTGTTGAGCGCGTAGGTCGATGTCTGCGGGACGGCGCCCGGCATGTTGGCGACGCAGTAGTGGACCACGTCGTCCACGATGTAGGTCGGGTCGCTGTGGGTGGTGGGATGCGAAGTCTCGAAGCAGCCGCCCTGGTCGATGGCGACATCGACCACCACCGAGCCCGGCTTCATCCGGCGGATCATGCCCTCCGTGACGAGCTTCGGGGCGGCCGCGCCCGGGATGAGCACGCCGCCGATCACCACGTCCGCGTCGGTGACGTGGCGGTCAATCACGGTGCGGGTGGAGTAGGCGGTGTCGAGCGGGCCCCCGAACTGGCGCCAGAGCGCCCGCAACGCCTCCGCCGAGCGGTCTATGGCCCATGTATCGGCGCCCATGCCCATCGCGATATAGGCGGCGTGGGTTCCCACCACCCCGCCGCCGATGATGACCACTTTGGCCCTGGGCGTTCCCGGCACGCCGCCGAGCAGCATGCCTTTGCCCCCATTGACCTTTTCGAGCGCATGGGCCGCCGCCTGGACGGAGAGCCGGCCCGCCACCTCCGACATCGGCGCGAGCAGGGGCAGGCCGCCGCCCGGCGAGGTCACTGTCTCGTAGGCGATGCAGACCGCCTTGCTCCTGATGAGGTCCTCGGCCTGCTCCGGGTCCGGGGCGAGGTGCAGATAGGTGAAGAGCACCTGCCCCTCGCGCAGCATGGCGCGCTCGGCGGCCAGCGGCTCCTTGACCTTCACGATCATCTCCGCCCGCTTGAAGACCTCCTGCGGGCTGTCCACGATCTCGCCGCCTGCCCCGGCGTAGTCGGCGTCGTCAGCCCCGATGCCTGCTCCGGCGCCTTGCTCCACGATGACGCGGTGGCCGTGCAGGACGACTTCGTTCACGCTGTCGGGCGTGAGTCCCACGCGGTATTCGTGGTCCTTGATCTCCTTCGGCACCCCGATGAACATGGCGACGGCCTCCATGACGGGCGGGCACTGCGAATCCCGGCCTCTCCCGGAATGTGGTGAGGCGGCGGGCGGTCGTCCAGACCCGGCAGCTGCGGGCCCTGCTCCGCCTCGTCCAACGGCTCCCGGAGGCGCGCCAGGTCCGGGCGCATGATGAGCATGTTGAGATGGATGGCCGGCAGCGACGGCTTCAAGGATGGCCTTGAGCCGGGCGTAGGCTCGACCCCATTCGGCTTGGCAGTCTCGGCGAGCGAGACAATACGTCCCCACGCAGCAGCGCCTTCGTCGTGGATCAGGGGCTCGGCGGTCTCGCAAGGATCAGGTGGAACCGGAGCGTTTCGCAGTATTGACCCGAATGATCGTGGGCGAGCAGCGACGCCATGAGGTCTGCCTCGAACCGGTCCCGGTTTTCCGCAAGGACTCCGCGTGAAGCGAAGGAGGTTGAATACAGATACCCGAGTAACGTCCTCAACGACCATTCATGGTCGACTTCGAACACGGTCTCATCGACCGCATAGCCGAGCCGTTCCAACGCTGCCTGATGCGGTTCGCTCGGGGTCTGGAACAACCCGGTTCCCGCTCGGCGGTCCTCACCGCACCAATGACGGATAACGTCGCGGACGACACCATGCCACGGCTCTTCCCCGTGCCACAGGCTCGTGCTGCCGAGAATGACCAACATTCCCCCGGGGACCAGAAGGTTCCGAGCGACCATGCTCCCCACCAGGTGCCGATCCATCCAGTGAAAGCTCGCCCCGGCGGTGACTAGATCGAAGACTCCGTAGGTCCTGTCAATCTCCTCCGCGGCGGCTTGGACGAACCGGACATCCGACGTGCCCCGGCGCGGGGTCTTGCGCTTCGCGTGCTCCAGCATGTCGGGATCGGGATCGACCGCGACAACCGAGGAGAGATGGGGCAACAGTCGAAGGAACACCTCTCCCGTCCCGCAGCCGAGATCGAGGAGCCGCTGTCGCTCGTCGAGCCCGCACTCGGCTACCACCCGGGCCATGAGTTCCTTCGGGTACGGAACACGGAATTCCGCGTAGAAGGCCGCTGCCGTTTGAAAAATCGACCTCATCCGCAATCGAGGCTGCCCTGCCCCACGTACTTCATACGGCCTCGGCGCGATGCGTCGGCTTGGCCGCATTGTGCCGATATCAGCATTATGCGGCCAAGCATGCGCTCAGGAGAATAATCTTGGGCTGAAAGTCATGGCCGTTCTGCCGCTCCGTCCGAGGCGGTGCCTTCGGCTTCAGCCGTTCAGCTCTTCCAGAAAGGCCAGCACTTCCTCCGCGAACAGCGCTGGCTCCTCCATGGCGGCGACGTGGCCGCTGCGCGGCATTTCGGTCCAGCG